>WJIW01000322.1 GCA_014730065.1 Armatimonadia bacterium
CCCCGGGGGGGGGGGGAGCTGAACCAAGCAAACCGATCACCCCTTACATCTTACGTCCGCGCGGCGCGCGGCGCTCTGGTCCCCGCTGGCCCTTACAATCGCCCTGCATTCCGCAGCTCGTATATTATGCACTTCCTTGCCGACCCAGTGTACTCCTCCATACCGCCTGAGGGAATCCGCCGATTACCGACCACCGCCTCCCTGACCCTACGGCGCCGGCGGCGGGGCGTCGATGCCGTAGAAGGACCTGCTCGCCGAGAACACCCAGTCCACCGCGCGGCCGAAGCGATCTCGCGGATACAGGGCATCGGAGCTGTTCCGCGCTCCCACGCGCCAGTAGATTGGATCGGTCACACTCCGGAAGGCCTCGGCCACGGCGGGGTCGTTGACCTTCTGAGAGATAACCGTCCCCTCGGTTTGGGTGATGGCGTAGGGGTCACTGCGGAGCGAGTTCCCCTCGGGGAAGGACCGGTCGGTCGAGAACTCCAGCACGTACGTGTCCGCCGAATCCACCGCCTGCCAGGAGAAGAGCGTGGTCGCCATGTCCACGTCTCGGCTTCCCGGGTCGGGGGCCGCGGGCGGATCGACCAGGATGGGCTGCTCCAGAAGGGTCGCTTGGGTCGACCGTGCCTCGGTGGACAGCTTGAGCTGGCCGCCCAGGCTCAGCTCGCCGCTGGATCCGGGGAAGGGCTGGGGCGGCAGCTTCTTCGTCACGGTGCGGACGGTATAGGTATAGATCTCGCCGGGCGAGGGCGGGGTGGGCACGATGTCATAGGTGATGGTGTCGGCGCCGTAGCTGACGGCGGCGGGTCCGCTGCTGGGAGCCCGGTTGACCGCCACATACCCCGTGCTGTCGTTGGTCGAGACGGTGATCTGCTCCGCGTTGCGGTCGTCGTCGGCGGAGTCGATGAAGCTGGTCACGTCGCCGCCCTCGATGAAGGCGATGAGGTTCGCCGGGGTGACCGAGGCGCGTGGCGAGCCGGAGCGGTACAGCTCATAGCCGACGACGTATCCGCCCCGAGGCTGGGGCGTCGAGGGGATGCCGTCGGGCCTGGACCATGATACCCAGAGGGCGGCATCATCGAAGGTGCTGTCCCCGAGGGACGCGGCGGCCACCTGGACATCGATGACCTGGTCGGGGTTCTGGACTCCATCGATCCCCGTCGTGCAGCCCCCCGCCAGCATGAGCACCGGCAGTGCGGTCAGAGCTATGATCAGCGGAAGGCGCGGACGTAGTGCGCTCCCCGAAATGCTGATTCCCATTGGCTTTGCCTCCTATATGACCGGCCCGAGGTCCTCGGCCCGGCCACCTGCATACACATTAGACGCTCCGGCGAGGGAGAGGGTCTCACCGCCGAGCCCACGCCCCGACGGGGATTCGCCCCCGCCCGCAGGAGATTCACATTCAGCACCCAGGCAGGAGTTCCTGGCTGCCGGCCCGTAGATAACCCCAGTTCGCGAAAGGCCTTGGACGCGAATCCCCTCCGAATGTGGGGCTGTACGCCTTGACACCCTCGGGGGTTGGGCGCTAAGGTGAGCCCGTTCCGCATGGGAATGCGGCCAGAAAGAAGACGTGTCTCGGTGAGCGGGCCTAGATATCGCGCCAAAGCGGACGTTCTTGGGCAGGAAACGAGCGATGGCTTCCTCCTTTGTGACGCCAGTACGCAGGACATCTTCGAGCTCAACGAGACGGCTCGGAGAATCTGGGAGCTGGTCGTCGAGGAGACCACGGTAGATCGAATGGTCGAGATCCTCATGGACGAGTACGACGCGACCGAGGAGCAGATTCGAGAGAGCGTCGTCGAGACGATCGAGGAACTTGTTGATCAAGGGCTCGTCGTTAAGAGTTAGTAGTCTAGAGGCCTTGACCCGCGGGGACCGGATGTGATTAGCTACGCCGGTTTCCAGCGGAATTCTCCCGTGAAGCCCTGAAGGGCCCCGCGGGAAGAGATGGAGTCTCAGTTATGGACACCAAGAAGAAGAAGGAATTCGTGCGGCCGCGGGTGGTTCGCCGCAAGGAGAAACTAGCGTCGATCGTCCAGTTTGCTACCGGTGGGACGGCGAGCAAGAAGGAAGCATCCTCCTCCAAGTAGCCCCTGGCTGACCCGATATGGATGTGGCAGAGGCACCGTGGATAACGCATCCGCGGGCCTTGTCATGTACGCTTCGGCGCAGGAATCACTCCAACCCCAGGCCCGCCTCCTCGGCAAGCTCCTCAGCCACCGCTTCGCGCTCCTCGTGGTCCAGGGCGAAGTACCGGCTAACCCCTCGGCTCTCTAGGTGATGGCGTCCCACCTTCATGCTAAGTAGCTCGTAGGCCAGGTCGCCGATGCGCAGCAGATCGGGCACGGGGCCATCGGAGTCCTCGGCCAGGACACGGGTGAAGGCGTCGGTATCGAGCATCTCCATGGCGGCCGCGGGAACGTACTCCCCGCCGGTGAGAAGCCGGACCATGGGATCGCCGTCGCCATGGGTGTAGTCCATTCCCTGCGGCATTCCCGCGTCACGTAGACGCCACATCTGGTACCGGGCCCAGGGGAGGGTGTGCTCGGGCTCGTCCTCGCCCCATGCCGGTGGTACGCGATCCTGGCGGGCCGTCTCCCGCATGACCGCCCGATCGGCCTCAAGCCGATCCCGGCCGGCGTAGTCCCCGGCAAGCTCCATGGCCTGGTCCAGAAGCCGCACCGACACGCGTCGGTCCAGGCCCCAGGTCTGCCCCTCGAGCGCCGTGCGATGCGCTCGGAAGGCGAGGGCGGCGGGGAGCTGCTCGAATCCTGCCCGGCCCGCTCGGGCCGCCCACGAGGCGGCCTCCTCGCCCCGACCGAGCCGCGCCGATAGGACAGCGGCCATGGCAGCAGCGGATTCGGCGGTGCCCAGGCCCCAGTCCCCGGCATCGTAGCCGCCGTAGGCCATGCGGGGGGCATCTGACGGGTTCTCGAAGCGTTGGCTCCATTCGCCCAGGGCGTGGGCGATGGCGTCGCCCTCTTCGGAGTGGAGGGTGGGCTCCACGCCGGCGAGCACCTCCAGCCAGGGCGTGACATAGGCCGTGCCTACCTCCGTGGACACAGGCCACACGGCGTCCCTGGCCCCCCCCGGCCACTCGGCCACAGCGGGCTGGCTCTGGTCGAAGTGGGGGATGGGTGCGTCGGGCGCCAGAGGGCCGTACTCGCCCAGCATGGCTCGCTCATCGGCGCTCATCGGCGATTGGTCGATGATGTGGGGATAGGCCCATATCATGCCGACCAGGGGCCGTCCGGTCGACTCCAGAGCATGGATGGCTGGCCGGGGGTCGAAGGGCGCCGATTCCACCTCTGCCTCCCCGGCGGCGGACGGGGCCTCCGCTGGTGCCGCTTGGGGAGAAGCGGTCTCGGTGCTCTCCGAGCGCTGCGTACAGCCGAGCGCTGCGCCGAGTGCCAGTAGTAGCGACAGGACCATGATGCGTTCGCACCGCATGCTCAGGCAACTCCTCATCGTGGACGCTTGCTGCGCGTCCGCCTTGCCCCGCGAAGGGGCTGGGAATACAATATCCCTCATGGTTCCACAGGCCGACAAGTTAGCGTACCGTGACGCCGACATCTACGCGGGCCTGGCCCGCAACCGGGAGTTCCCAGGCCTAGCCCGACTCCTGCTCGACAACGGCGTCTCTCGCGTCCTTGACGTAGGCTGCGGCGATGGCCGCCACCTGGCCTACCTGGCCACCCGCGGGATAGGTGGAGCGGGCGTAGAGGCGTCGCCGTCGCTAGCCTCCCGGGCCCGGGACACCAGTCCCGATGCGGACATCATCGAGGGAGACGCCCTCCAGGTCGACCTCGGCTCGGGGTACGATGCCGCGCTATGCCTGGGGTCGACGCTACAGTACTGGACCCAGAACGAGGGACTCGACGCGATCCTCGGACGGATGTACGAGTCGTTGGCTCGCGGCGGCCTCCTGGTGCTCGATCTCAACAACTTTGGCGAGCTACTGGAGGCGCGCATCTTCCGCCGGGTCTCGGTCAAGACTCACTCCGTTCAGGGCCGGCAGCTCAAGGAGAACCTGGAGCTGCAGATCGACGTGCTCAACCAGACCGTTCTGGGCCAGTGGCAATGGCACCTGGAGTCCGAGGCGGCGCCCCTGCGCGAGCGTACCGCATATCGCATCCTCCTGCCCCAGGAGACCCGCAAGTTCCTCGAGACGGCGGGGTACGGGGACGTGGAGTTCCCCGACATCGAGTTCGAGGCCGGCCTGAGAGAGATCGACGGCTCGCGTCTCGTCGTCACAGCTCGTCGATCCTAGCCCCCCGAGCCCGCGGGAACCAGCTCGGCCCCCGACTGGACCTCGAGCACCCGCGGCACCCTGACGGCTCGCACCCTGAAGGCGAGTGTCACGGAGTCGCTCGCCGCCAGGTCACCCAGCAGGCAGCGAACCATCCCCCCCTCAACCACGTACGCTCCGATGACGTCTCTCGCGGCAGCATCGGCCAGGTCGGGGAGGTAGGGTTCGAGGCCCGGCGGGAGGGGTACCCGCAGCTCGGCCCGGTGCATCACGGAGGGCTCGGCGTTCGTGGCCGTCACGCTGAGCTGGCCGGTGCGCCCGTCGCCCAGGGGAGTGACCGATGTCACGGCTCTGGCCAGGCCGGGCTCGGAGGCTTCGGCCAGGATGACGTAGTGCACGGGCTCGGAGTCGATCGCCCGCATGGTCTGAGCCCCCTCCTCGGCGGGCCGCTCCACGGGGATGTCCAGCCACCGGTCCAGAGGAACGTCGATAATCACCTGGGCCCCCTCCTGCTCGACTGAGACCCGGGTGGTATCTCCCTGGGGATCTCTCATCAGGTCCAGGAGCGCCATGCCGCACAGGCCGTTGGTGGACGCGCCCCCGAAGAGCAGGTCGCCGCCGCGGAGCTCAGCCAGCCGCCGAAGGAGCCATTGGCGGGTGGGCCGAGAGGGGGATGGAGGATCGACCCGCTCCAGCGCAAGGGCGCAGAGGGCCGTGACCTCGGCTTCGGCCCGTCGCTCGCCGCTACCCATGACCGATTCGCCGCCGGGCACGGCCTCCTCCCCCGACAGGGGTTGGGCGACGCGAGCCAGCCTCTCGGCCACTCCACGAGCTTCCGGATCCATGCCCAGCTCGTGGAAGGCAAGGGCAGCCAGGGCGAGCCGCTCAGGGCCGGTGGCGCCCTCGTCCTGGCCCTCGGCCTCTCGCACCGCCGAGGCGAGAAGCGGCAGGACCGACTCACGGGCAGCGCCTGCCCGGGCTAGGGCCCAGGCGGCCAGGGCGCGCTCCGAGTCGGTCATCTGCTCCGGCGCCTGGAAACAGAGCTGGAGCAGGCCGTCCCGCGAAGCGGGCAGAGCCGCCGTGGCCTGGGGGGACCAAGGCCGGGCCTCGGCCAAGGCCAGCAGAGCCAAGGCCGAAGAGCGGAGATCCGCCTCGGCCCCGGGAGACTCGCCGTAAGCAGGTCCGGATCGGCGGGCCAGGATCGCCAGGACCGCTTCCCGGATCCTCTCCCGGGCGAGCACTCGCCAGCGTCGATGGCTCTCCGATGGGCCGCCATATACATCCAACACACGTACCGAGATCATCAGGGACCACGCCGGCTCATCGATGGTCAGCCACGGTGGCGCGAGGGCCTCCACGAACTGGCTCGCCAGCGCCTCCCGCCCGCGCACGAGAGCCACTCGGTGCCCTCCAACCCCCTCGGTCCCGCCGTCGGCCGGTAGCCGGGCTCCCCCGCGACCCGCCGCCCCCGCGCCGACGAGGACCGTGCTCCGCTGGGGGGTGACAGCTACGGGCATGGAATCCTGCCAGCTCTCGCCATCGGACCACTCCGCCCACGCCCTCACCCAGACGGTGCCCTCGGTCTCGGGGACCACGGTCGCATAGGCGCGCAGCGTAGTGCGTGGCGGCACGACCACCCGGCTCTCCGCTCCATCGGTCACCCGGGCGCCCACGCCGCTAACCCGGAGCTCGGCGGTCTCCTCGGTGGGGCTACGGTTCGTCAGCTCCACCGCGACGGCCACATCCTCGCCCTTGCGCCCGTGGCCATCGACGAGGAGCGTCTCGATATGCAAGGGGCGCACGGTCAGGAAGCCCTCGTCGAAGCCCAGGGTGCCATCGGATCCCACGGCCAGGGCGGAGCAGCGGAAGTCGGCTGGCCGATCGGGCATGTGGAGAAACATCTCGCCGCCAGGGGACCCGGTGTCAATGGAGCGGGGCAGCACGACCCCCGTAGGCAGGTGGGCCTGGAGCACCGTGCAGGGCGGGGCCAGACCATCGTTCGTGGGGCCCGTAGTCGGCAGATCGTTCGCGGCTTGGGGCCGGATCACAGCGGGCGAGGGGAGGCCGCTGCTGGCGAGGCGGACATGGAAGTGGCCAGCGGCGGCTGTAGCGACTAGCAGAGCGGCACCGCAGAGCAGGAGATCGGTACGGAGCCGCCTGAGGTAACCCGAGGCCGCTTCGGGCTCGCCCAGCCCCGCGGCGCTGCGCACGCGCAGCTCGCCACCGATCAGGACGCCCAGGAAGGCCAATCCCGCCAGCACGGCGAGGGTGAAAGCCAGCCCCCGGAAGAGGCGCTGCTGTCGCTCGCGGATCTGAGCTTGCTGTGCCCCAGGCCCGGCCGTCGCCCGGCGTGGCTCGGCCGACGGAACTCCCGCGGCGCTGAGGAAGAGCCGGGATGGGCGGCGGCTGAGCGAGGGCCGATCACCCCGGACCCAGGACAGGCTGAGACGGTTCAGCTCGTCTTGAGCCACCATGTCCAGCGCACGCGTTCCCAGAGCCAGCCATGCCAGGGCGGGATCGGTGTCCGCCGGGGCATTCGGACGCTCCACGGGTGTGATCGCGCCGAAGACCCGGCCCCTCCAGGGGCCATCGGCGAGCTGGACCTTGATCTCAGCCCGGTTGCTGCCGGGGTCGAGGGCGCCCGAGGGTGCCGATAGGTCCGCCTGACGGGTGGGGTCGACGAATAGGGCGGGCAGGGCGGCCGGTGCGGGCTGGTCGGGCCATCGGGCCCGCATGCCCAGCGTGCCCGTCATGCGGGAGTCGATGGGGATGTAGACGCGAGCTTCGCCGCCCATGAGCCGCACGGAGGTGGCGTAGACGGTGTGCCCCTCGCGAACCAGGTCCAACAGGGCCAAGCCGTCCCGGTCGGAGTAGAGGTCGACTGCCAGCGTCTCGCCCGGATGGGCGATGCCTCGGTCGGCTACCGGCACGATGGAGCCCGGGGGGGCGGCGGGAATCGTCTGGCGCACCGAGCCGGTCCGCCCCGCCCCGTCGGTGGCCTTGAGCTCGACGAGCACCGACCCGTCGGTGGGCACGCTGCCGGCCCACAGCTCAGCGACCCCATCGGGACCCGTCTCCAGGGCCACGCGACTTCCAGCCAGCTCGCCGGTCACTCGAGCGGGCACCGGTAGTCCGCGATCGTCGAACACGAGGACCTCGATGATCCCGTACCGGCCCGGCACCAAGGCTCCGCCCTGGGCAGCGACGAGCATTCGCAGCGTCTCGCCGCTGAGCCCCACAGAGGCCGCGCCCCAGCCCTCCTCCAGAGCGTCGGAGCGATACTGAGCCGAGACGCGTAGCCCCGTGGCTGGCGACGCGGACTCAGGGCTCGGCACGGCAAGCTGCGCCTCGAGCCGGCCATCGGGATCGGCGGCCCCAACGACGCGGGGCTGCCCTTCCTGCCACTCGGGCCCGGCGTGGATTCGGATCCTAGCCCCGGCCGCCGGTGCCCCCGAAGGGTGGGTGCCGCTTGTGGTCACGGTGACCGTCTCGCCGGGGCTCGCGACGGGTGGATCCACTGCCAAGGCCACGTCGATGTCGCCACGGGACTCCTCGCGGACGGTGAAGGCATACTCACGGGTTATGCGGTCGTGCTCGAGTAACGCTCGGTAGGTGCCGGTGGGCGCCTCGGCGGGAAGCTGGTACTGGCACGGACGAACCCCGACGCGTCGGTCCGATCGTCCCGAGTCATATAGAGGGTTCCCTCGGGTGAGATCACCGAGAGCCGCACCGCCTCGCCACCGGCGGCTGTGCCGTCGGCCGCCCGTAGGAGCAAGCCTGCTACGGCGAGCTTGCTCCCAGCCCTGGCCGGGCCTCGATCCAGCCACACGAAGGCGCGTCTGCGTGGCACCACGCGAAGCGTGTGGTCCATCTCCGTGGACGTTAGCCCGGTGCCGGCCTCGACGTTGAGGCGTACGTCGGCGGGCCGCGAGGACGCGGGCACCCGAATGCGCCCGTGATATAGCCCCTCGGAGTCGGTGACTCCCAGTGCCGAGGACACGGGACCACGCCGGTAGTCGGCGGAATCGTGGACGGCCAGAGCGACCCGCTCTCCGCTAAGGGGCTCCCGGCTCACGGCATCGCGGCACCATACACGCACCGCCACGGTCGCGCCGTCGGCGGCGGCCCCCGGCCACTCCACCTCCACCTCCCGCGGGGAGGCGGACAGAGGCGCCACGAGGGTGGGGACGGTCAGCGCCGTCAGCGCGATCAGCGCTGTGAACGCGGCCACGAGCACGGTAGACCGGATCCGGGTCGCGGGACGAGTACCCTCCCGAAGCCTGCGCTCCCGAGCCACGCCGGTGCGGATCCGGCCCACGACCTCGTCGCCATCGTCCTCCACGTCGCCGAGGGCCTCGCCCACCGCTCGCTCGGTGGCCTGTAGGCGCTCCAGCTCCGCCCGGCACGACTCGCATGTCTCCAGGTGCTGCTCCAGTGCGCGCGCCGACTCGGCCTCCAAGTCGCCGTCGCAGTAGAGGATCAGCTGCCACCTGGCGTCATCGCACCTCACGCGAACTCCCCTTGCTGTAGAGCATCGCCCTCGGCCGGAGGAGATGATTGGATGGGAGGATCACTCGGGAAGTGAGAGGCCCCGAGCTTGGAGTCGATCCCGCAGCATGTTCATGCCCCGGGCGAGGCGCTTGGCCGCGGCCTCCACGGAGATGTTCAGGGCTTCGGCGATCTCCCGGGTGGACATACCCTGAAGACACCTGAGTGATACGGCGCCACGGTAGGTCGACGGGAGCCCTGCCAGTACTCTCCGGATGACCCTGGCCGTCTCGGCATGCTCGTAGGCTCTCTCGGGCGTCGGGGCGGGGTCTTTCACGGTGTCCAGGATCCGGCCCACCCGCTCGCCCATACGGCCCTGTCTACGGTGCCACATGCGGCACTGGTTGGCTGCGATGCCGAACAACCAGGGCCCGAAGGGGCGCTCGGGATTGTAGTTGCCGAGACATTCGAAGGCGGCCAGGAAGGTAGCTTGGGTGAGGTCTTCGGCATCGGCGGCCGAGCCCGTCGCTCGCATGCAGAAGGCATGGATGCGCGCGGCGTACCGATCGACCAGGGCGTCGAAGTCCACCGTGGCACCCGCCTGGGCGCGCAAGGCTAGAGCTTCGTCCTTGGCCAGCAGCAAAGAACTCACCCCCATCATCTGTACGATACCTCCGGCAAGGACTTCTTGGCTCGAGGAGTCCCACGCCAGACAGGTGCCCTTTGGAGCTCGCAGCTCAATCTCCTGCATATCAGCCGTTATTACGAGTCCACGGTCCCCCGGGATGTTCCGTCCCGACGAGCAGCAAACAGGATTCTACGGCCAATCCATGAGGGGAGCAAGCACCGCGTGTTTGGCGAATCCGAGGCAAGGACTTATACTCAGGCTCCTGCACGATGGGCTCATCCGCGCCCCCGGGCGCCCGAGGCCCACGACAGTCCAGGGGAGACCTAACCCATGAATCGATATGAGAGCGACCTTCTGCTCATACCTGGTCCGACGCCTATGCCGCCGGCGGTTATGCGCGCGCTGAGCGAACCGGCCCACGGCCACCGGACGCCCCAGTTCTCCAAGAACCTGGAGTCGGTCACCGGTCGGCTCAAGGAGGTCTTCCGGACCGAGAGCGACGTCATCGTCCTGGCTTCGTCGGGTACAGGCGGCATGGAAGCGGCCATAGCCAACGCCCACTCGCCGGGGGATAAGATCCTCGTCGTGGAGATCGGTGCCTTCGGACGGCGCTGGGCGGAGATCGCCGAGGGCTATGGGCTGGAGGTGGCAAGGCTGGAGGTGGAGTGGGGCAAGGCCGCCGACCCCGCCGCCGTGGACGAAGCCCTGGCCTCGTCGGGCGCGGGGAGCATCGCCTTCACCCACAATGAGACCTCCACGGGCGTCACTAACCCGACCCAGGCCATCCTGGAGGTCGCCAACAAGCATGGAGCACTATCGATCATCGACGCCATCTCGGGCCTCATGGCGTCGGAGCTTCCCATGGACGAATGGGGCGCGGACATAGTCGTCGGTGGCTCCCAGAAGGCCTTTGCCATCCCGCCGGGGCTGGCCTTTGTGGCCCTGTCGGACCGAGCCTGGAAGGCCGTCGAGTCGGCCACTAGTCCCACGTACTACTTCGATCTGATGGCCATGCGTAAGTCCCTGGAGAAGTGGACCACGGCCTACACGGGAGCGACTACCCTGGTACGGGCGCTGGACGTGGCGTTGGAGCTGCTCCTGGCCGACGGCCTGGAAGGATCCATCGAGACCCACCGCCGCCGAGGCGAGGCCGTCCGGGCGGGCATCGACGCCATGGGCCTGAAGCTGTTCTCCGACCCCGCCCATGCCAGCGATTCGGTCACGGCGGTATTACCCCCCGACGGCGTCGATCCCGACGCCATGCGCAAGGACCTGGCCCAGCGCTTCAGCATCCACATGGCCGGCGGCCAGAAGGACCTGAAAGGCAAGATCTTCCGCATCGCCCACCTGGGTGTCATCGAGCCCTACCAGCTTCTGGGCGGCTTGGCGTGTCTGGAGATCGTGCTGAGGGCCCAGGGCCACACGGCCTTCGAGCCCGGCGCCGGGGTGGCCGCGGCGAGCCAGATACTGGGCGGTTAGAACGAGCGAGCGGGTCCCGGCCGGACAGAGGAGACGGAGAGTCACAATGGAAGCGGCGAAGAACGCCAAGATCCTGGTATGCGATAAGATCGCGCCCGAGGGCGTGGAGAAGCTCAAGGAGGCGGGCGAGGTCGAGGTCAGCACAGGCCTGACCGGTGATGACCTCGTTCAGGCGGCCTCCGACGTGTCCGCTATCGTGGTGCGCTCGGCCACCAAGATCACCGCCGAGGTCATCGAGGCGGCGGACGACCTCAAGATCATCGGCCGGGCCGGGGTGGGAGTCGACAATATCGACGTCAAGGCCGCCTCGGAGCGAGGCGTGGTCGTGGTCAACTCGCCCGAGGGCAATACCCGGGCCGCCGCCGAGCACGCCGTGGCGCTCCTGCTCTCCCTCACCCGGAACGTGCCCGAGGGCGATGCTCGCATGCGGCGCCAGGAGTGGAAGCGGAACGATCTGCTGGGCAACGAGGTCCGGGGCAAGACCATCGGTCTGGTGGGCCTAGGCAAGGTGGGCTCCCAGGTCGCCCTCATGGCCCGGGGGCTGGGCATGAAGGTCATCACGTACGATGTGGCCCTGAGCGATGAGCGCTGCCGCCAGCTCCACGCCGAGCCCGTTAGCTTCGAGGAGCTGCTGACCGAGTCGGACTACATCAGCATCCATGTGCCCCTCACCGACGGCACCCGGGGGCTCATCGGCGAGGAGCAGATCGCCAAGCTCAAGCCGGGCTGCCGGGTGGTCAACTCCTCACGGGGCGGCATCATCGATGAGGCGGCGCTCGCCCGGGCGCTCTCCGAGGAGAAGATCGCCGGGGCGGCCATGGACGTCTATGAAGGCGAGCCCGAGCCCTGGGACAGTCCGCTCATGGGCGTGCCGCGGACCGTTCTCACCCCACATCTGGGCGCCTCGACCACCGAAGCCCAGATCGGTGCTGCCATGGACGTGGCCGAGCAGATCGTGGACGTCCTCGGCGGCCTGCCGCCCCGTAGCGCGGTCAACCTGCCCTTCGTCGAGCCCGAGACCCTGCGGCGCCTCAAGCCGTGGCTTCAGCTCGCCGAGCGTATGGGCCAGATGGGCTCACATCTCGCGAGGCGCGGACTGCGCACCGTCCGCCTGACCTACTCGGGCGCCATCGCCTCCCACGACTGCACCCTGGCCACTCGGTACTTCCTGGCAGGCATGCTGCGCCGGGTGATGAGCACCCAGGTCAACGAGGTCAACGCCGCACTCTTCGCAGCCGAGCGTGGCGTGGACGTGGCCGAGATCAAACACTCCGACCATCCCATCTATCACAGCCACATGAAGGCCGAGATCGTCTGCGACGAGAGTACCGCGGAATTGGAGGGCGCCATCCGCGGCCGGGCCGAGCCGCGCATCGTCCGCATCAACCAGTTCCGAGTCGACGTGCGTCCCGAGGGTACCCTGCTGATGGTGATCTCCCAGGACCAGCCCGGCGTCATCGGCAAGGTCGGCCAGCTCCTGGGTGAGCATGGCGTGAACATCGCGCAGATGCACGTCGGCGGCACGCCGGCGGAGGAGATCCAGATGATGGTTCTCAACCTGGACTCGTCCCTCCCCGAGGCCGCCCGATCGGCGCTCGACGACTTGGACCTGCTGCAGGCGGTGCATGTCGTCGATCTTCCGCCCGCCGCGCCCATCGAGGCCGAGTAACCTCCGGCGACCGAGCTCGCGAGAAGGAGAGCAATGCTCATGGCCGATCTGGCGCCCTTCCGAGCCTGGACGTACGACTTCGACCGCGCCGGCTCGCCTCAAGAGCTGCTCGCGCCGCCGTACGATGTCATCGGCCATCAGAGGGCACGGGAGATGGCGGGGAGCTCGCCCTACCACGTGATCCACCTGATACTGGGCAAGCCCGAGCCCGGCACGACCTTCACCGAAGAGGACTATCGCCGCGCGGCTGCCACTTGGGATAAGTGGAGAGATGAGAAGGTGCTCACCCGCGAGCCCCGGCCGGTTCTCTACCTGTACGACATAGAGTTCAGCGACCTCATCACCGGCCAGGCCGCCACCCGGCGCGGGATCGTCGGGGCGCTGAAGCTAGAGCCCTTCGAGGCCGGCGTGGTCCTGCCCCACGAGGAGGTCTTCCCGGGGCCTCTGTCCGACCGCATCAACCTGATGCGTGCCGCCGACGCCATCTTCTCGCCCATCTTCGGCCTCCATGACGATCCCGGTGAAGAGGCCATGGGGGCCATCGAGTCGTCGTCACCCGAGCCCATGTTCGAGGTGACCGATGAGGACGGCTGCGTGCACCGTGTGGCGCGGATCGGCGATCCCCATGCCATCGCCGCCTACCGGGAGGCGCTGGCGGGCCAGCAGGTCATCCTGGCCGACGGCCACCATCGCTACACCGCTGCCCTGGAATACGCCCGCTCGATGGGCCGGCTCGGCGGCGATGGTGCCGGAGCCCGTACCATGGTATGCCTTACGGCGGCAGGGGACCCCGGGCTGCGCGCGTACGGCACCCACCGACTCTTCTCGGGGCTCGGCGAGGCCCCATCCCTCGATCCCCTGGAGGCCGTGGCCCGCGTGACGCCCCTGAGCTCCTTCGATGCGGACACGGCCGTTCGTGAAGTGGAAGCCGCCCCGGCCGACCGGCCGACCTACGTTTTCGTGACTCGGGCGGGACTTCGGAAGGTCGTCATTGAAGATCCCGGCGCCCTGGGACGTAGACTAGAAGGGGTCAGCGAGGATATGTACAACGAGTCCCTGACGCTCCTGCATCGCGGGCTACTGCCCATGCTCAGCGTCGGGGCGGACGACCTGGACGTGGCCGGCGGGGTAACCCACTGCCGGGATGCCGGCGAGGCCGTGGAGGCGGTGCGCACCGGGCAGTTCGATATGGGGATCATCGTGCGGGCGCCGGGTGGCGCCGAGCTTACGGAGATCTGCGCGGCGGGCCAGCGCATGCCGCACAAGTCGACGTACTTCTATCCGAAGCTGCTCAGCGGATGCGCATTCCACGACCTGAGCGGCTCGTAGCCTCACTAATGGAAGAGGACGATGGGCTGGATGAATGAGCGGAGCAGGGATCTTCTCAAGCGTTTCTCCGAGGCCGACGGAATCCCCGGGCATGAGGATGAGGTTCGCGGAGTCATGACCGACGCCCTGTCGTCCGTGGCAGAGCCGAAGATGGATGGCCACGGCGGCGTGACCTTCGAGAAGAAGGGCAAGGCGGAGCATCCGCGCGTGCTCTACGCGGGCCATATGGACGAGATCGGGTTCATCGTCAAGTCCATCACCGACGAGGGCTTCATCTACATGATCCCCGCCGGCGGATGGCTCGATCAGGCCCTCCTCACCCAGCGGCTGGCCGTGCACGGCAGCAAGGGTAAGGTGCTGGGCGTGGTGGGCGCCAAGCCCCCCCACCTGACTCCGCCGGACAAGCGCGGCGAGATGATCAAGATCCGCGACATGTTCCTGGACGTGGGCGCCGCCTCCAAGGAGGACGCCATGGAGAACCTGGGCATCGCGCCGGGCGATCCGATCACGCCGGTGTCCAGCTACGAGGAGCTCAATGGCGGGAAGTTCCTCCTGGGCAAGGCCTGGGATGACCGGGTGGGCGCCTGCCTCGCTGCCGAGACCCTTCTCGACGTGGGCGACGATCATCCCAACACACTCATCGCCGCCGGCACCACGGGCGAGGAGAAAGGGCTGATCGGGGCCCAGGCGGCGGCGTGGAGCTGCGAGCCCGACCTGGCCATCGTCCTCGAAGTCGGCATCACCGGCGGCGTGCCGGGTGTGGACACCAAGGAAGCCACCGAGAAGTGCGGTGAAGGGGTATCCATCGTGTTCGTGGAGTCGGGGGCCATCCCATCACCCGCCTTCCGACGGTTCGCGCGGCAGGTGGCGACCGATGAGGGCATCAAGTTCCAGGATTCCTTCTACGAGTCCGGCGGCTCCGATGGCGCCCAGATTAGCCGCTTCAAGTCCGGCGTGCCGTACCTGCTGCTGGCCGTGCCCTGCCGGTACGTCCACACCCACAACGGACTGATCGCATCGTCGGACTACGAAGAGGCGCTCAAGCTCTGCGTGGCCTTGGCCCGGAAGCTCGACGGCCAGGCGCTGGAGAGCATCAGAGCCCGCGCGTAGCGGGAGAGGGTGGCTAGGATGGTCAGGGGCGCGACGTGTCTGGCGCTCATGCTAGCGATCACGGCCGCGGGAGCCGCGGCTCAGGAGAGGGCGGCCCGTGGCGAGCGGGGCGACCTGACGTACACCGTCGCCGTCTTCCTCTTCGCCAACCAGACGTACGACGACTCCCTGGCGCCCCTCGAGGGCGGGTTCCGAGACATGGTACGCCAAACCATGGCGCTCCACCCTAAGGTCGAGGTCATCGATCCCTTGCGCCTGGATCGCGCCGTGCGCCGCAACGGCTACAACCCCCACAGGCCCATACCGTACCGCGAGGCCGCGCGCATCGCTCTGGAGCTGGAGGCCGATCGGGCCATCAGTGGCATGATCACCCAGCGAAACCAGCGGATCAGCGTCGAGGGCCAGATGGTCTTCCTGGAGGACACGGACTACCAGTGGCCCGCCCAGGTGGCGCTTACTGAGACGGTAGGCCCCGTCGATGCCGGGATCACCATGGCCAAAGAGTTCCTGTCCCGGTTGCCGGTGGATCAGGAGCTCGTCGATCCCACCTTCCTCGTCGGCTCGCACCTCACCATGGAGATCGCGTCGACGGCGCCCGAGGTGGCCCTGCGGCTGGTGAGCGCCCCGGAGGACGCTGACGTCATCTACCGAGGGTTCAAGATCATCGCGGGCAAGACCCTGAATGAGGTCGCTTGGGATCCCGCCACCCGCACGGTCTTCATCCGGACCGCGCCGGGCACCACATCGCCCGACTGGGTGGTCGAGCTGGATGCGGTCGTGGCATCCCCGGCCGAGACCCTTCGCTTCGCCCTCGGAGCCACGCCGGGCACGACCACGGATCTGGAGATCACCAACGAGAATCTGCTGGGCGAGCCGCGGGTGGCCAAGACCTTCTCCATGGCTGAGGACACGCCGCGCTCGGATGTCCTGGTGAGCGGCGATGCGGTCCGGCGAGACGGGCCCGTCTACCGCCTCGCCCTGCCCTTCGCGGCGCTGGAGGGCTCCCTGCCCTTCCACCAAGCGGCCGAGCCCGCCGCGGCCACCGACGGCGATGACGACTCAGGACCCTAGGTTATCCTCCAGGAACCGCTGCACGTCCTCGGGACCCGCCAGGGCCGCCTTCACCGGGGCGAAGGTGCGCCGGTGAATGGGGCAGGGGCCCCTCTCCGCCAAGGCAGCGAGATGCTCGGGGGTTAGGTATCCCTTGTGCTTGGCGAAGCCGTAGCCGGGATGGTCGACATCCAGCTCGCGCATGATTGCGTCGCGGTGGGTCTTGGCCAGGATCGATGCCGCCGAGATCTCCGGGTGAAGCCGGTCGCCGCCCACCACCGTCTCCTGGGCGATAGCCAGGCCCCGGACGGCCACGGTGCCATCGATCAGGCAGCGCGTCGGCGGGGGGTCCAGGGCCTCGATGGCCCGGCGCATGGCGAGGAGAGCCGCGCGCAGTACGTTCAGCTCCTCGATCTCCGCCACGCTCGCCTCGCCGATGGCCCACGCCGCGCTCCGGTCGCGGATCTCCTGGGCGAGGACCGCCCGGCGCCCTGGGCTCAGGAGCTTGGAGTCGGTCAGGCCGTCGATGGCCTCGGCCGTAAGAACCACGGCTGCGGCCACCACGGGGCCCGCGGCGGGTCCGCGGCCCGCCTCGTCCACTCCGGCTACCCGGCTCACGGAGCATCGACCTCCCTGGCCTGGCCGCTGACCAAGCGCGCGCGCTGAGGCGGCCAGTAGACGGCCAGGACCTTGGCGCGGATTCGGTCCCGGTGGACGGGGCCGAAGACATGGGAGTCGACGCTCACGTTGCGGTTATCGCCGAGGAGGACGTACTGGCCGGTGGGAACCTTCAGGTCACTGCCCCGAGGCCGGAAGCCCGGTGGAGCATCGGCGGCGTCGGCGGTCAGCTCGTACGCCATGACCTGGTGAACGTAGGGTTCGCGCACAGGCTGCCCGTCCACATAGAGACGGTGGCGGGCCCCGCCGTCTTCGGCCTCGATCCGGATGGCCTCCCCAGGGCCAGCTACGATGCGCTTCGTCCGGTCGATACCTCGTCGGTGCGGGGCTCCCCCCGTCCGGAACACGGCGATCTCGCCGACTCGGGGCGGCGTGAAGCGATAGGGGATGGGGCTGGAGACGACGCGGTCGCCCACGCGCAGGGCCGGCGACATGGAGGCACTGGGCACGCCGTACACCCAGAACAGAAAGGGCCGCACGAGAATGAGCACCACGGCGACGGCCTGGGCGAGGGTGAGGAGGGTGCGGGAGACGAGAAGCGCCACGGGTCGCCCGCGGGACCAAAGCCGGGTGACCACACCGAGGAGAAGCAGTGCTGCTAAGGCAGCCCAGAGCGTGGCTCCACGCCTCCCCCCGTCGGCGGCTCCGCCTCGACTTGCACCACTCCGCCCGGCCACCACAGCCCGCCGACTCGGGCGGGGGGCCAGAACACGAAGAGGGCTCGCCCGATCAGCGCCTCGCGGGGCACGTAGCCCCACACGTGGCTGTCCCGGCTCTTGTTTCGGTTGTCGCCCATCATGAAGTAGTGGTCCTCGGGGACGACCACTTGGTCATCCTCATACCACCAGTCGAAGCCTAGATAGTCGCGCTCCTTGTGGAGGGGGCCGGGCTCGTAGCGCTTGGGCATGCGGTCGTAGGAGGGCTGCTTGGTGTAGGGCTCCTCGACGGCCACTCCGTTCACATAGAGGACGCCGCCCTTGATCCTCAGGCGATCGCCCGGAAGACCGACGAGGCGCTTGATGTACTCGAGCTGATCCTCCTCGGCCTGGGGAGGCGCTTTGAAGACCACGATGTCGCCGCGCTGGGGCTCACCGAAGCGGTAGGCGAACCGGCTGACGACGAGGCGGTCACCCACCAGCAGCGTGTCCTCCATGGATCCCGTGGGGATGAAGAATGCCTGGAGCACGAAGGG
>WJIW01000036.1 GCA_014730065.1 Armatimonadia bacterium
TACCTACACCGACCTTCACGTTCTCGAAGATGGTGGCGACGCGGGCGACGAGTACCGCTACGCCGCGCCCGTGCCCGACCGGACCTACACGACCCATGGCTGGAGTCCGGCGGTGACGGTCCTGGAGTCCGGTGGAGGACGGGTCCGCATCGAGATCCGCGGCAGCTTCGAGGTGCCGGAGGCGTCATCGCCCGCCGGCCGGAGCAACTCGCTGGTGAGCTGCGGCGTGCGCACGGTCCTAACCCTGAGTCAAGGGGTGCCCCGGATCGATGTGGAGACGACCATCACTAACTGGGCCAAGGACCACCGGCTGCGTGTCGCCTTCCCGACGGACCTGGACACGGACGAAGCCCACTCCGAGGGCCACTACGACGTCATCTCGCGCACGCGTCCTCCCAAGGACTGGCCCAACGCGACCCAGTGCCAGCCCCAGCAGGGGTTCGTGGCCGCCGGTGATGGGCATCGTGGCCTGTGCATCGTGAACCAGGGCATGCCCGAGTACGAGCTGGGCAATGATGCCCGCCGCACGCTATACCTGACTCTGTTCCGCGCCGTGGGCGCCCTGAGCCGGGGAGGAGAGGCCGCAGTGGTCGACGCTACTCCCGGTGCCCAGATGCTCGGCCAGTTCACCTTCGGCTACGCTCTGGTACCGTACGCCGGCGAGCTGCTGACCAGCCACGCGCCACGCCAAGCCCACCAGGCTCGCGTGCCACTGCAAGCAGCCCAGACCGGCCAGCACGCCGGGGAGCTGAGAGACGGCTGGAGCCTGGTTTCGCTGGAGCCCGAGACCCTCATCCATACGGCGACCAAACGCTCGCCGGGCTGCGAGCGCGTGGTGATCCGCTGCTTCAACCCCGCCGAGACGCCGGTGGAAGGCAAGCTTCGACCAGGGTTCGCCATCGAATCGGCGTGGCTGGGCGACCTGCTGGAGACCCCCGTTGCCGATCTGGCGGTCGAGGACGGCGCCGTGCGCTTCACCGCTGGGCCCAAGCAGGTCGTCACCTTGCTGCTGGCGCCGGGCGAGTAGAGAGAGGATCCGCGACTTGGCACTCGATGAGCTTCGGGATCGCATCAACGGTCTCGACCAGGAGATCGTCCGGCTCCTGGACGAGCGCGCACGGGTCAGCCTCCAGGTCGCCGAGGAGAAGCGGACCTCGGGCGATGCAGCGGTGTACTACCGGCCCGAGCGAGAGCGCGAGGTACTGGAGCGGGTGGCGGGGCTCAGCACCGGAGTGCTGCCCACGGAGTCGCTGCGGGCCATCTACCGGGAGATCATCTCGGCCTCCCGAGAGCTTCAGCGCCACCATGTGGTCGCGTACTTCGGCGCCCCCGCCAGCTTCACCCACGCGGCGGCGCTGAGGCACTTCGGGCGCCAGTGCGAGTTCACGGCCATCGCCGACATCCAGGGCATATTCTCGGCCGTGGAGCGGGGCGCGGCGAACTTTGGGGTGGTGCCCATCGAGAACTCCACCGAGGGCATCATCCCCGGCACCCTCGACCAGTTCGTGAACTCGCCCGTCAAGATCGTGGCCGAGACTTATATGGAGATCCATCACAACATCATGGCCAACTGCGCGCTGGGCGAGGTCGAGACGGTCTACAGCCATCCCCAGCCCCTCGCCCAATGCCAAGCATGGCTCCGCCGCAGCCTGCCCGAGGCCCGGCTGGTGGAGGTCAGCTCCACCCCCCACGGCGCCCAGGCAGCAAAGGAGGACCCCACGGGCGCGGCCATCGCCACCAAGCTCGCCGCCGATCTCTTCCAGCTTACGATCTTGGAGGAGCGGATCGAGGACTACGCCATCAACCGGACCCGGTTCTGGGTCCTGGGCCGGGAGACGCCCGAGCCCAGTGGCCGGGACAAGACCTCGCTGCTCTTCTCCACCCGGCACGAATCGGGGTCACTGTTCCGGTCGCTGGAGGCTTTCGCCGCCCATCGTGTCAACCTGACGCTGATCCAGAGCCGGCCCACCAAGCACACCGCCTGGGAGTACGTCTTCTTCATCGACTTCCACGGTCACCCGGACCAGGAGAACGTGCAGGAGGCCATGCGCGAGCTGGAGCGGAACTCGGTCTTCGTGCGCGTGCTGGGTACCTATCCCGAAGCAGTCTAGCCCCATGGAGGCATCGTTTTGTCCTACCGCCTGTATGCTGCCCTGTGCGCCGCGTGTCTTCTATCCCTACCCGCCTTCGCCCAGACCCTGGGAATAGAGAACCAGAACCTGAGGGCTAGCTTCGACCTCGAGCGGGGCGACATGCATGTGACGACTCCCGACGGCGAGCCGCTGGTACGCGGCACGGCTGCCGTGGGGCTCCTGCGCATGAGCGACCCGGGATACGTCCGCCGGGGCCACACCAAGCGGGTCAGGGACGACATGGGCCCGGGCTGGCGCCTATCCGTGGAGTGCCGGGGCCGGGGCCTGCCGCGACTGCACTGGCATGCGACTCTGTACGACGACGAGCCTGGGCTGGTCCTCGGCATGGGCATGATGAACAGCACCGATACCCCCGTCACCGTCGAGAGCTGGATGCCCCTCGACGGGGCGCGGTACCTTGCCCCTGGAGCCCTCATCGAGATGCCGCGGAATCTGAATGCGCCATCGGGCGCCCACCAGACGCGAGTCGCCGACGGTCTGCGGGCCGTGACCACCAATAACCTGCTCCTGACTTGGCTTGAGAGAGGCGAGCGACGGACCTTGCTGGCCGGCGGCCTTCGCACGGAGGAGTTCGCCAAGAGCGTGGCCAGTGGCCGCACCGTCGCCCTGGAGGGCCACCGGGCCGCGGCGCTCGAGGCGTCGATCCCGGGCGCGGAGCTAGTCGCGTATGCGGACTGGGGGCCCGGCTGGCAGCCACGAGGCGGAGGCGTGCAGAGCCTGCGTCTGATCCAGGGCTCGCCCTGGGCCTGGCCGGGAGACGACCTATCGGCGGTGTGGCGGACCGTGGCCTTCCACGAGCAACAGGTGATCATCGAGGCCGAGGGGCTCGACCCCGATGCCCGGTACGCCCTGGGCTACACGCTCTGGGATGGCGATTCCGACGGCCGAGTCGAGAGCGTGTGGGTCGAGGGGCCATCGGGCTGGAGGGAGCTCGCTTCGGCCGAGGCCTTGCCCAGTGCCACGGAGACACCGAGGGAGCGGGCCGTGGTCCTGCCCCCGGAGGCGACCCGAGCGGGCACGGTGCGCGTGGCCTTTCGTAATGAGGCCCAGGTCCCCAATGCGACCGTCTCCGAGTCATGGCTCTGGCGGCTGGATGACCCGGAGCTGCCCAGCGAGTGGCGCGATGGGCGCCCTGCGGGCTCGGGTGGCGCCGAGCTCGACGGCAGGCTCACTCTGGTAGCGTGGGACCCCCTGGGCCGGACCGTGCGGCCTGGCGAGACCTGGATGCCCGCGGACACCTTCTACGTGGACCCGGTAACTGCGGATCCCTTCGAAGGACTGGAGCGGTACGGACGGCTTCTGGCCAGCGTCCACGGCGCCGATCCCACCCCGTACACCTTCCCCACGGTGTGCTCCTGGTACGCGGGGGTGTGGGGCCACTGGGAGGCTCAGAACCACCCCGAGCTGAGCCTGCACGGCCTCGCCCACACGGCCGGCCTAGTGGAGGAGGCCGAGTGGGTCGTCAGGCGCGGCTTCCACCGGTACTCCCCGGTGGGCCTGCGCGTCGTGCCCGACCTGTACGAGCCCCAGAACCCCCAGGGCTGGTGGGACTCGGCCCACTGGCGCCGGTACGGGTACTACACCGAGCCCTACGCCACCAGCGCGAGCTGGGGCAAGGCGCTCAGGGAGCGCGAGTGCCTGGCCTTCACCTACTGCCAGCCCGACAAGATCTCCGCCGACTTCCGAGCGGCCCACCCGAGCATGTTCGCCGCTGACGATCCCGCACGCGCCCTGGATCCCACCGACCCGGCGACGGCAGGCCACGTCCGTGGCGCGTTCGAGCGGCTGCGGTACTGGGTCCCCGGCGTGATGTTCGACTACTGCGACGACTTCTGGAGCCAGCTCTCCGCGGCGCCCCGGCTCGAGGATCCCCAGGCCACTGCGACTTCGGCCTACCGGCGGTTCATGTCGCTGGCCAAGCAGGGCCTGGGCGAGCGCTCCTGGATCCACGAGCGGTCGATCCATGGTCCGCCGGCGGACCTGGCCATCGGCATCGTGGACTCCCAGCGCACCAGCGGCGACACGGACCGCATCTATCCGGCCCTGGTCTCGCGCGGTGGCCTCAGGTGGTACAAGAACCGCGTGCTCTTCGCCTACGACATGGATTCCAAGGACTTGACCCTTGGCTGGAAGGTAGACGGCTACGGCGGTACCGACGAGGACGGCCGGCGGATGCTCCTGACGATGGCCTACGTCGCTGCCTCCCGGCTGCTGCTGGCCAACTCCTTCCGCGACCTCGATGATGCCACCCTCCATGACCTGTCGCGCACGTATCCGTACCATGGGGCCCCCCAGAGCGCCCGGCCCGTAGATGCCTTCGTGCATGGCGGCTGGCCCCGGGTCTACGACTTCCAGGTCACGCCCGACTGGCATCAGCTCACCCTGTACAACACGTCGCTGCCGACTCGGGAGGAGAGCATCTCCGTACCCCTCTCGGCGGCGCCGGTGGAGGGTGGGCTCGGTCTGGACCGCGGGGCCGAGTACCATGTGTACGACTTCTGGAACGACCGCCATGTTGGGCGGGTGGACGGCTCGGGTCCTCTGGTCCAGGTTCTACGCCCCGGCGAGGCCCGGATGCTCTCCGTCCACCGGGCTACGCCGCATCCCCAGTTCATCTCGACCGACCGGCACCTCATGCAGGGGTACGTTGACTTGGTTGAGCGGCCGAGGTGGAGGCCCGGCCAGCGGACCCTGGTGGGCACCTCCATGACCGTCCGGGGTGAGGCCTATCGGGTCACTGTGGCGACCAACGGATGGCGGGCTGAGAGCGCTTCCGAGGGATGTCGGATCGAGCCCCGCGGCCCCGGCCTGGTGGACCTGGTCATCCCCGCGGGCAGCGGAGGACCCGTCGAGTGGCGGATCCGATTCATGCCGTGATCTGGTAGCTGGCGAAACAAACGTCCTCTCCCGGGCGTCCCATGCCAAGGA
>WJIW01000323.1 GCA_014730065.1 Armatimonadia bacterium
AATGGGAGATGTCCAGTCCCTCGGCCACACACCGCTCGGGCAGCTCGCTGCGCTGGACCTTGGCGGCCAGGTCGATCTCCTTCTTGAGACGCTCGTTCTCGTCCTGAAGCAGGGAGGCCAGATGCTGGGCCTCGGCCTCGCGCAGCCGGAGCGCCTCCTCGGCCTCGCGCCGCTGGGTGATGTCGGCGATGGTGGCGATGAGTGAGACCACCTCGCCCGAGGCGTCGGTGATGGGTGCCACCGACACCGCACCCCAGAAAACCGAACCATCCCTGCGCACGTATCGCTTCTCGGCCTCGTAGTGGTCCAGGTCGCCCTCCACCACCTTCTGGAAGCGGAAGGCGCTCGCCTCCAGGTCCTCGTGGTGGGTCACGTGCTGATACCGCATGCCGATGAGCTCGGACTGGGCGTAGCCGGTGAGCTCGCACCACCGGTCATTGACGGTCAGGTAAGTCCCGTCCAGGGCGAGCAGGGCGATACCCACGGGCGCTGTGCGGTAGATGGCCTGGATCCGAGCCTCGCTCTTGCGCAGGGCTTCCTCCATCTCGGCGCGGTCGCTGATGTCCAGAATCACGCCGGCGATCCCGCCCAAGGCGCCTCCGGCCCGGCGGAAGGGCGCCTTGCGCACGATGGCGCTCCTGTGCTGCCCGTCGGGCCCGGGGAAGATGCTCTCGTACGTTAAGGGGCCGCCGCTGGTGAGGATATCCCTGTCTCGGCGGCGATGCTCGGCGGCGGCGCCGGCGGGCAGTATGTGCTCCAGGGATGAGCCGACGACCGCGCCCGAGCTCTGCCCGAAGTACTCCTCGAAGGCAGCGTTGCAGCCCAGGAACCGGCCCTCCACGTCCTGGTAGAAGATGGGGCTCGGAATGGTGTTGGCCATCAGGTCGAAGAAGCCGACTTGAGCGGCCAGCTCGCTCGTGGCCTGGATGGACAGAAGCGACGCGGCGGTCTGCTGGGCCAGGGTGGCGTAGAAGTGCCAATCATCGCCCAGATCCAGCTCCGATGGGCCTTCGGCGGGCCGCAGAAGGATGAGCTGGGCGAGAAGCTCATCGCCACTTGCGATCGGGACGGAGATCACGCGCAGGTGCTGCCCGCCGTCCTCGAGGATCGACGGTCGGCTGCCGGGGGGCTCACGGATCAGATGTGGGCCCACGTACGACTCGGCCATCCGGCGCACGGTGCGGGGGTCGAGGGCATCCCGAAGCTCCGCCGCGGCCGCCTCATCCAACCCGGCCCGGGCTGCGGTCACGCCGCCGGGCTCCTCGTCATCGTAGAGATACGCGATGCCACCGACCACGCTGCCCGCGTCCACCAGGCAGCGCAAGACTCCACCCAGGGCGTCGTCCACACTGGTCGCGCCCTCGGTGGCTTTGGACACCGTCCATAGCACACGGAGCTGTCTGTCGGAGTGACGGTCAGGCATCGGCTCCCACGCTCTCCCCAACGGCCCGAAGCCGCATCGCCGGCTTCCAGCGGTCCCAGCAGCGGGGGTTAGGTCTCCTCCACCCTATAGACGGTTGGAACCCCGTCGGGGCCTTCGCCGACCCGGTAATCCCAGAACAGAGGCACCCGGTCGCTGAGCACCTCGAGGATGCGCTTGGCTAGCCGGCGGATCTCCGCCTCGGCATGCTCCGAGCCCCTGAGGCACAGGATATGCCGCCATGCCCGGATGTTCGCGGTCATCACTATGTGGGTCTCGGTACAATTGGGCAGGACCGAGCGGGCACACTCGCGCTGCTTCTTGCGGTCGGGGGCCTTGTCCGCCAAGCCGTCGGCGAGGGAGACGTAGGCGTCGAGGGTGGCTCGGCAGGTCCGGCCCCATTGCCGCAGCAGCTCCTCCTCGCCGAAGAGGGCTGGTGGGACCACGAAGGCCACCTCCGACGAGTCCACGTACCGCTGGCTGAGCTGGCTGTAGGCACATCCGGCCCGGTGGCGGACCAGCTCATGGGTGAGGCTCCGGGAGACGCCGCGGAGGTACACGCTGTAGTTGGCGTGCTCCAGCACCGATCCGTGGCCCTGAGCGATGATATTCGCCAGATACTCGTGGTTGGTCCGGTCAGCGGGGTTGTGCCAGCTCTGGTAGCAGGCCCGGCCCGCCGCCTCCATGAGCAGCTCCCCGCCATCGCCCGACACGTCGGTGCGCCACCGCTCCTGAAGCTCCGGGGGCATGCTGTCGAAGCTGCTCCCCGCGATCAGAGTCACCTCGGGTTGGACAACGACCTGGATGCTCGGGTCGTCGAGGGTCGTGCGGTACTGGCCGGCGGCCAGGGCCGCCTCGATGCTGGTGGCCAAGGACACGTGTGGATCCTCCTCGGAGTCCGCCTCCACCTGGGGAGGCTGCTGCGTCACTCGTACTCGTTGAGGGCGTCCCGCAGCTCGGCCGCCCTGCGGTAGTCTTCCCGATCGATGGCCCGCCGAAGCTCCAGTTGGAGCTGGACCCTGTCGACGACCCCGCCGCCGTAGTCCTTCAGCTCCGCGGCTAGGGCCTCCAGGGCGTGGATGTCCTCGGCGGCATCATCATAAAGGTCCGCTTGGTCCTGGTCGGACATGAGCTGCCGGACGGCGGCGATGGCATCGGCGATGCTGTCCGCGGCTCCCGCGGGGTCGCCCTCGGACATGAGTCGGCCCGCCCTCGCTCGGGCGCGCATCATCAGCACGAAGGGCCGGTACTGCTCCAGAGCGTACCGGTCGTCCTCGTTGGCGGCATGCTCCATGCAGAGGTCCATGACCTCTAGATTGCGGGTCGTATCCCTCTCGGCCCGGCGGTACTCCTTGAGCTGCAAACAGCAGATGTAACGCAGGTAGTAGACGGTAGCTTCATCGAACAGCTCCCGGCACTCCTCGGCTGAGAGTCGCAGACTGGCCGACGCGCCGGTGCCCGGCTGCCACTCGCTCATACGGGCTCGGTGGAAGTGGAGTAGGGACGGATAGCCGAGGCGCTCGTGGCCATCGGGCGGGCCGTCGGCCTCGAGCTGGATAAGCCCCAGCTCGGTGCGCATCTGGATTTTCTCGCGTCCGTCCCGGCCCGATACCTTACGAGCCGTCACCTCGCCCGGAGTGTAGTCGAACCCGTCCAGGAGGGGGTCCAGGTCCAGGGACATAGCTGTCACCTCTCGATCGCCCGGTCCGCTTGCGGGCCGGGGCCTTGCTACCCAGCCCCATTCGCCCTCGACCGGGCTCGGCCTGCTGATAGGCAGCCTGCAAGATGCACCCTTCGGCAGAAATCGCCGCCGATTCACCCAGGGCACGGGCGAGACGAAGCGAACCACGGCATGATCTGTATAGAGCGCACCAAGCCACGCCGTAGAGCTCACCGACCGGCAGCCATTGTGAGCTTGCCGCGTTGCATGGGAGTTGAGAGCCACCTGGGAGACCGTGATATACTGGGCCGAGGGCCTGGGAAGACGTCGCGGCAACGTGACCGTCGAAGCACCACTGGCAGAGGCGCCGCCTGTGTCCAGCAAACGCGCCGTGGAGGGGAGGAGCCACCTTGGATAGCCTTCAGCATGGAGGGCTTTTCGCTACCGAGTCATTCGTGCCCGTCGACTTGCGATCCCTCGGGGACTGCGATGTGGCGATGTGTGATCTGTACCGTTTCACCTCGCAGCACGGGTACGTGCTCTTCCTCTCCAAACACGCGGAGTTCGCCGACCATCTGCGCGATCAGCTCATCATGGCCAAGGCCCGGCGGCTGTACATCCGCGCCGAAGAGGCCAGCGAGTACTCCCATTACATGACCGACCGCGTGCGGCGTTTCGCCGACGCGCCCGATGCCGACTCCAAAGAGCGGGCCGAGGTGGCCTACCAGGCGGTGCACTTCCTGGTGGACCGGCTCCTGGACGCGCCGACGCCCGAGAGTTACGAGCAGCTCGTCGAGGGGGTGACGGCCACGGTCTACATGGCCCTCCAGGACCCAACCGTCGCCTACGCCCTCCTCGCCCATACTCGCCAGGGCTCGTACATGTACAGCCATACCGTCAACGTAGGGGTATACGGCACGGCCCTGGCCCTGCAGCTCAATCAGGACGATGACTGGCTGAACTCCGTGGCCGTCGGGCTCTTCGTCCACGACATCGGCAAGACCAAGATACCCGCCGAGGTCCTCGCGTGGCCCGGCCCCTTCTCCGCGGCCCACTGGGCCCTGATGAAGCAGCATCCGGGCCTGGGCCTGGTAATCCTCAATGGGCTGGGCCAGCATGATCCCATCGTGCGCTCCATCGTGGTCCAGCACCACGAGCGCAACGACGGATCGGGCTACCCCAAGGGCCTGATGGGGCCCAAGATCAGCTATGAAGCCAAGATCTGCGCCATGGCCGATACCTTCGACGCGCTGACCTCCAAACGCTCCTACCGGGACACGGCAACCACCTTCCAGGCCTTGGATACCATGATCAAGGAGATGGGCGACGAGTTCGACCGCGAGATGCTCGCCAGCTTCGTGAAGCTGTTCCGTCGGGAGTCGCGCCAGGAGTAGCACTCGGCGTCACAGGGCCAGATGACACGGAGGGCGCCTCGTGGCGCCCTCCGTCACGTCTCGGCCATCGAGGAGCCCAGGCTCCGGCGGCGAAGGCCCTCCTCTACCCGGATGCTCCATCCCCGCCGAGGAGGCTGTCATGTCGCTCAACCGCCGCGAGTTCGTAGGCCGAGTCGCCACAGGCTTGGCCGCAGCCGGTCTGGCTGCTGGCGCCGGCGCCCAGGATGACGGCGCCAGACGCCCCAATATCCTCTGGATCATGACCGACCAGCAGCAGCTCGCGGCCATCGCGGCCTACGGGCTCGATCCGGTCATCCAGACCCCGAACCTGGACCGGCTGGCGAGCCAGGGGATGCGGATGGAGAGGCACTACACCTCGGGCTTCCCGTGCTCGCCCTCCAGGGCCAGCCTGCTGACGGGCCTCAATCCCCAGACCCATGGCGTCATCGTGAACGACATACGCCTCGATCCCGAGCTCCCCACCTTGGGCACCGAGCTGTCGGCCGCGGGCTATCGCACCGGCTGGATGGGCAAGTGGCATCTGGGCGGGCCCTGGCGGCTCGTGTACGACGACGACGGCGTTCCCGCGGGGCGCGAGCGCATGGAGGGACCGCACCCCTTCGAGAACGAGCCCCAGGGCGGCTTCCAGGACTGGGTCTCCATGCATACCGACTACATCGAGTATCTCCGGGAGCACGGTCTGGAGACCCCCCTGGGTGGCGAGGAGCGCGTCCGGGGCGGGGACCATACGGTCATCCGGGACGGCCACTCGGTCATCCCCGAGGAGCACTTCGTGACCAGTTACCAGGCCCGGGTCGCCGCCGAGTACCTGCGGCAGCGGGCCCGGGAGGACGAGCCCTTCGGCCTGTTCGTCTCCATCCACGGCCCTCACCGACCCATGACGCCTCCCGAGCCGTGGGACCGCATGTACGATCCCGCGGAGGTGCCGCTGCCCGCGAGCATCGATGACGACCTCTCCGACGCGCCGCGACACACGCACCAGGATTTCGTATGGAACATGTCCGGCCACCCGCTTCGGGACAAGCTCAAGCGCCTGAAGGGCTCCATCGTCTACCCCCGTGAGACGTGGGACCTGCTCGACCGGCCGGAGTGGACCGAGCAGGAGTACCGGGAGATCATCGCCCACTACTACGGGTTCGTGAGCTACATCGACTCCCAGGTGGGGGTCATCCTCGACGCCTTGGAGGAATCGGGCCAGGCCGACGACACCATCGTGGTGTTCACCTCCGACCACGGCGACCTCACCGGCGCCCATGGCATGATCTTCAAGGCCATGGTGATGTACGAGGAGCTGATCCGGGTTCCGCTCATCGTGCGCTACCCCGGCGTGGTGCCGGCGGGCTCGGTATGCACCGATTACACCCACAGCATCGACTTGATGCCCACGCTGCTGGAGTGGGCTGGGGCGCCCGTGCCCGCGGGCGTGGAGGGCGAGAGTCTTCGGGGAGTGCTGGAGGATGGGCAGGCCCTGGACCGGGACGCAGCCTTCAGCTCCTTCCCCGCGCTGGGGATCCAGACCCGGATGATCCGCACCGACCGCTGGAAGTACTGCCTGAACTGGCGGCCGCGCCAGGTGGATGAGCTGTACGATCTGGAGAGCGATCCCCATGAGACGGTCAACCTGGCGGGCGATCCCGAGTACGAGGCCATCGCCGATGAGCTGCGGGGCCGCATCCTCCAGTGGATGGAGTCCATCGGTGACCCGTGGCTGGAGGAGGCCCGCGTCCAGGCCTTCCTGCCGCCTCTGAGGGCCATCGAGTTCGACTTCACCGACCCCGCTGTGGAGGTCTACTGGAACCAGGAGCGGGGCCTGCACCTGGGCTCCACGCCCGAGGGGCTGGCCGGCGCCATCGAGTGCCCCGGTTACCTCTGGGTGACCTTCGATCAGGCCGTGGAGGCCGATGACTACCCACGCCTGGAGATCGCCATGAGCGCCACGGCGGGCGACCGGGCCCAGGTCTACTGGACCACCCAGGCGTCGCCGGCGTGGGATGAGCCCAAGTCGGTGCTCGTGCCGATCGAGTCCGATGGCGAGGTCCATCGGTACGTGGTCGATCTCTCGGGCCATGAGCTATGGGCGGGCCAGCGGATCACGGGCCTTCGGCTGAACCCCGTCCGCCGCCGCCCCGAGGAGCCTGAGGGATTGGCGGGCGAGGTCGTGCTGGTGAGGATCGGCGCTGCGGAGGAGTGAGGCATCGTCCCCTCGCACCACGGCGAAGGGACGACAGCCATCACTCATGGGTTGTGGCTTGCTTGCGTCGAAGGGCTAGACCCCCGAGCACCAGTGCGGCCAGCAGCACCCCAGCACCAGCAAGAAGCCTGCTGGCGTGGAAGGGGGTGTGGGCGTCGTCAGGCCAACTAAGGCCGGTTGCGCTGCGACCACCCTCCCTGCTCTGGGCCCGCAGCTCACCGGTTACTGCGTCCACCCAGATATCGCCGCTCGTGGCGTCCGACTCCACGGGCACGCGGTAGACCAGGCACCAGTCGTCCCATTGGAAGAGGTCCGGCTCACGCGTAAAAGCCCACCATTCCTCTTCGCCAGCAAGGTCGAGTGCGGCCTGCACGGCCTCGGCGGGAGTAAGCTCGGGGCGGATGGGCTCGGCCGCCGAGGCTGGGCGCTGACCGTAGAACCACACCCCGCCCGACTCGATCTCGACCTCGGCGGACACCTTGGGCCCCAGGCCGCGGCGCGGCGGGTCGCCGCGCGGCTCGGCCTGGCCGCGCACACGCCAGCGTTCCTCGACGGCGTTCTTGGCCACTGACCAGGTTAGCTCCTGCCAGTCGTCGGGCAGGTGCTCCTCCGCCAGACCGCGCACGTAGTCCACGGCATCCTGTTCCGACACAGGACCGCTGGTGTTCGCGGGTGCGAGAGCCGGAATGTACCCAATGGACCTGAGCCGACCGCTGGCTCCATCGAGTCCCACGCGGCAGGAAACGGGGGGCGCGCCCGG
>WJIW01000324.1 GCA_014730065.1 Armatimonadia bacterium
ATGATCACCAGCCTCTTGGCCCGCGTCAAGCCCGTGTAGATCATCTCCCGACTCAGGAGGCGCTGGCCGCCTTCGGGGGGGACCACCAGCAGGACTCGGTCGTACTCGGAGCCCTGTGCTTTGTGGACGGTCATGGCATAGGCTGGGCTCGTGGGCGGCAGATCGGCCACCGGGTACGCCCTGACCCCGCCCGGCTTCCGGAACAACGCCCGCAGCCCCTGTACCCCTCGTACTACCACACCTACGTCGCCGTTCCACAGCCCCTGGATGGCGTCGTTGCGAGTAACCAGAAGGGGCATCCCCGGGTAGGCGGTCGTGGCCCCGCCGCCCAGGCGCCGCACCTGCCGGCGGTTCATGCCCGCCGCTCCGAAGGGTCCCCGACGGAGAAGGGTGAGAGCCCGCGCCGACTCCACCCGGCGGAGCAGCGCATCTGCCAGCTCAGCGGCCTCGCCATGCACCTCCGCGTCGAGATCCATGGGCTCCATAGCCCGCACCCAGGACCCGAAGTCGGCGTCGAAGATCCCGTCGACCCACTGGTCCATACGGCGGTGGAGCAGCCGCATGTCGTCGGCGCCTTCCTCCAGCAGGAAACACCCGCCCTCCGGCGGCCCGCCTTCCAGTAGCGCCGCCAGCTCGCCGGGGCCGACTGGAGCGGGCTCCAAGGCGTCGAAGACGGTGTCGGCTCCCGCCTCGCCGGCGGCGATGGCGGACGCCACCTCGCGGATCGCCGAGCGGCTGCGGTGGTTAGTGGTCAGCATGGCGACGGCCGGGTTGCTGCCGTCGGCGGGCACCAGGTCGGCGAGGACGGCACCCGATTCCACCGAGGGGAGCTGGTCCTTGTCACCGAGGAGGATGATCCGAGCATGGGGGAGAGCGGCATCGAGGAGCGCGCACATCAGCTCCGCATCGACCATGGAGACCTCGTCGACCACGATCACCCGAGCTTCGATGGGGTCGTCGGGCCCGCGCCAGAACTCGCCCGTGCGCGGGTTGTAGCCCAGAAGACGATGGATGGTGCTACCGGTCAGGTCCCAGAGGGAGAGATCCGCCGGAGTTGGATCCTGGATCGCCCCCAGTCCCGTTTGGAGGGCCTCGGTCATCCGCTGGGCCGCCCGTCCTGAGGGTGCCACCACCCGCATCTCGTCGGCCCGTATAGCCCCGCGCACCAGGCACCGGAGGATGGCGGTGATCGTCGAGGTCTTGCCGGTCCCGGGGCCGCCGGAGATGACGGCGAAGGGCCGGCGCAAGGCTAGCTCCACAGCCCTTACCTGGTCCTCGCTCGGCACCAAGGGCTCGCCGCCGGCCAGTCGCTGAGGCCGATGGTGCAGGACCTGGTCCAAGATCGGGGGCCAGTCCGGACCGTCGGCTGCTTCGGTGACGCCGAGGCGCGCCTGGACCCGCTCACGGAGCCGCACGGCTGCCAGAAAATAGGCCTGGAAGTACACGAACACGCCGCGAGGATCCTCGTAGCGGATCAAGGGCAGGTTCGTCTGCGTCGGCGAGCCGACTAGGGGCGAACCGACGCCACCGGCGCCGAAGCGGTGGGCCACCGCCTCAGCCATCGCCCGAGCAGCCTCGGACGTTAGGACGACCTCCAGGCGCCGCTGGATCGCGTCGGGATCCAGCCGGACACACAGGCTGCCTTCGTCCCGGGCGACCAGGAGCGCCACGGCCAGCGCCTGGGCCTGGGCCGATCGATCGCCCGAGATCTCGGATAGGTCGGCCACCAGCCGGAGGTCGGAGTAGGTGAGGGGCAAGGCTGCCTCGTGCTCCTCCATGGCCTCCGCGAGAGCGGCCGCCAGGGCGGGATCCAGGCCCTCCAGTCGCCACCTACCCATCGCTGCCGTCATGGTCCCCTCCCGTCACACCGCGGAGCCGCGCGGGCAGCTCGTGCTTTTCGAAGCGGTCCAAGTCAAGCTCAGCGGGGCGCACGAAGTACAGCCCGTCCTCGCCCTCGTCGTCCAGGCCCCGCAGGAAGATATAGAAGATGCCGCCGAGATGGCGCTCCGGCACATAGGAGTCGCCGAGGTGCACCCTCAGCCACCGCTCCAGCGCCACGGCGTAAATGGAGTACTGGAGGTCATAGCGGCTCTGGCGCATGGCCTCGGCCAGCCGTGGCCGCTCGTAACCCGGGAGTCGGTTGGACTTCCAGTCCAGAAGGTAGTGCCGGTCGCCTCTGCGGATAACCAAGTCGATCACGCCGCTCAGGAGGGGGCCGTGCTCGCCGTGGACCAGGCGGATGTCGGCGGGCGCATCGCCGTCCTCGGGCGCCACCTCGCACGGGAACAGGAACGGCAGCTCGGGCAGCAGGTTCTCCCGGCCCACCTTCACCATCGGTCCGACCTCGGGCAGCGGCTTGGTCAGTGCTCGACGGACCATCGCGCCGGACTCTTGCAGGAACTCGTCGGTGAGCCAGTGGCTGGAGACCCATCGCCGGGCATGGGCCTCCAGCCGTTGGAGCAACGGCTCCGGCTGCAATGCCTCCAGCGGCGCGTCCAGGCGTAGGATGTCCTCGAGGGCGTCGTGGAAGAACTGACCCACACCGGCACCGCCGGGTAGGTCGGCCGTCGCAGTATCGGCGTCAGCCGGGTCGTCGTCCTGCCGGACCTCCTCCTCGCCGAACCGGTGTCCGTCGTGGCCAGGCCTGGCTAGGGAGGAGAAGGACGCGGTGACCGAGCGACGCTCGGCGAGCCCGGCGGGGGGACGGGACAAAGCACCGTCGACAAAGCCCTCCTCCGCGGGACCCGGAGCCGTCGAGGCCGCGGGAAGGGCCAGGCGGTACCGACCATCGTCGGTCCACTTGACCGGCGCCACATGGGCGCAGCCACCGGCGGACTGGGCCTTGGCTAGGGGGCCCTTACGGACCACGTCCAGGTAGCCACCGGGGGTTCGCTGTGGCGGCTCATACACGGGGAGGTACGCCCTTACCGACGCCCGGGTTGTCGCCACATAGTACAGTCGCCGTAGCTCGGCGGCTTGGTCGGGATCGGACTCCCTCTGCCTCTGCTGCAGGTCGATCACCCAATGCCCCCCGGCTCCCTGACCCTCGTACCGGCGCTGAACGGGCTGCCCTGCGTAGCTGGTGGTGAAGCCGCCGCCGACGAAGACGAAGGGGAACTCGAGGCCCTTGGAGACGTGCATCGTCATGATGCGGACCGCGGGCTCCGCGGTCTCGATGCGGAGCAGGTCCTCGTCTTCAGCGAGTCCTGCGGTGGCCCGGCGCTCGGCCACGTGGGCGAGCATGTCCAGCAGGTCCCAGCCCTCGGCAAGGGCGAGTCGCTCCAGCGTTTGGAGCAACTGCTGGTAGTTCGTCAGGCGCCGCTCCCATTCCAGGGGGGCCTCCTCCAGGTCGTCCAGGAGTATGGGGCATGAGTCCAGCAGCTTGCCCATCAGCGTCGGCCATTGGCGGCTCCTGGCATGGCGCACCCACTGCCTCAGGAGCCGCCGGGCCGGATGGCTCTCGGAGCACTCGGCCAGGGCCATGGCCTCCTCGGGCGGGGCGGACACGAACCGCGACAGGAGCGCGGCCCGCCAGCGCTCGGGATCCGTTGGGTCAGCCAGGGCTCGCAGAAGGTAGTGGAGGTGCAGCGCCTCGTCGGAGGCCCAGAGGCCCTTGTCCTTGTAGAAGGAGCAGGGGATGCCCCGCTCCCTGAAGGCTTCGGTGTAAGACTGGACCTCCGACCGCTTCCGCACGAGAACACAGAAGTCGCTGTACTCGAGGGGCCGCTCGTCGGCATCGCCGAGGCGGATCCGCGGCCGCTCAGCGGGGTCGGATGGACACAGGGTCTCGATCTCCCGGGCCGCGTAGCGGGCGAAGGCTCTGCGTACCCGGTCCGCGCCCAGCTTCTGTAGCTCCACGAGGACGAGGGCGTCGTCGGCAACCTGAGCCGGAGCCTTCCGCACCTTGGCGACGTCGGCGGCCCGGACCTTCGCCGACCAGCCCTCCTCCTCGAACCACCGTCCATCGGAGAACAGCCAGTTGCACGCCGAGATGAAGGCAGGGGTCGCTCGGTAGTTGGTATCCAGTGAGTAGGCTTTGGCGCCACACTCCTCCAGCATGTGCCGGCATGCCATCTCGTACGAGTGGATGTCCGCGCCCCGGAACCCGTAGATGGCCTGTTTGGGGTCGCCGACAATGAACACCCTCGGGTCGTCCTCACCCCCTGTGAGGAACGCCGTCCTCATGATCTCCCATTGGAGCCGGTCGGTGTCCTGGAACTCGTCGACGATGACCAGTCGCAGGGACCTGCGCAGCGCCGTGGCGAGCGTGCCGTGCGGCCCCTCCGCGGTGACCTGCTCATGGACCTCGGCGATCATGCGGGAGAAGGTCATCAGGCCCCGCTCCCGGCAGGTCGCCTTGAGGTCGTGGTGGAGCTGGTGGATGGTGGTCGAGGCCAGGGTGGGGAGGGGCAGGTCGCGGAGCCGCTCGGCGATGCCAGCCACGATCCCGGCGATCGCCTCCAGCTCCGGGCATCGCTCCTGCCAGGCGTCCTTCAGCCGGCCGTGAAGCTGGTCGAAGGGCCGGTCGGCGAAGGCCTTGAGCGCCCTCTCCGTGATGCCATCCACGACCGACTTGGCCCCCACGAGTACGGTGAGCCCCATGGTCGGCGCGTCGCGAACCAGAGCGAGGAGAGGGACCACGTAGCTCTCCAGCAGCGTCTTCACCGATCCGCGTCCACTGTGGCCGATGTCGTGCATCAGCCGGCAGATGGGCTGATCATCCAGGGGCAGATCGCGGTCCAAGCCCGCCCCGAGGAGGCCGCGAATGCGTGCCAGGTCGTCGGCCACGTGGTCGGCGGCGATGCGCAAGGTGGCGAGGGCCGCGTCGTCGCAGTCGGCGGGAGCGGGCACCAGCTCGTCCCCCGCCTCGGGGCGGTAGGTGAGGGCGGTGCGCGTCACCTGCTCGATCCACCTCCCGGCATCGGCCGCCCAGCTCTCGGGCTTCTCGCTTGCCTCCAGGGCGAGCTCCAGCAGCTCCCGGCCCATGGAGCCCCACCGGCGCACGCGCTCTGTGACCAGCTCCTCCATCAGCGGGACCTCATCGACGACTCGAGTCGTCAGGAGATGCCCGGTCTCGAAGGCATGCTCGCGCAGGATGTGACCGCAGAAGGAGTGGATGGTCGAGATGCGCGCCTGACTGAAGCCGTCGAGGGCGTCGAGGATCCGCTCCCCGGCAAGGGAATCGGCGGCATCGATCCGCTCCTCGAGCCGCCCCCGCAGGCGTTCCCGCAGCTCGCCCGCGGCCTTTTCGGTGAAGGTGATCATCAGCAGCTCGTCGATCTTCGCCCGGCCCTCGACCAGTGCCCGGAGTGCGATCTCGACCATGGTGTACGTCTTGCCCGTGCCCGCCGAAGCCTGGATCACCCCGTGTCGGCCCAGGTCGACATCGCCCATGTCTCGGATCGGCTTGGCCGCGTCCATGGTCTACTCACCCCCCGCGACGTGAGCCCGGTAGAGGAGCCCGATGCGCCGGTCGAGAGTCGCCAGAGGCTCCTCGGGCACGTAGGCGGGCAGATCGCGCAGAAGCCCCAGCCGCTCCGGGCGGTGCCACGTGGGTGAAAAGGAGTCGGGATCGGTCTCGACCAGGCCCATGAGCAGACCGCGGTACTCGGCCTCGTCCATGCCCTGGGCGAAGCCATGCCACGCCTCCTCGTAGCCCGATACCAGCCCGAAGGGCAGTAGCTCGAAGCGCCGGCGATCCAGGGCCTCGGCGCACAGGGCCGCGAGGTAACCTCGCGCCAGCTCGACAGTAAGGTCCTGGAAGTCGTAGCACGTGGGCCCGGCCTTGGTAAGCACCTCGACGACCAGGTGCTTCCCCTCCACCAGCTCCCTGGCGCCCGGGTCATCGCTGGCCAGGAGGGCGCAGTATAGCAGGAACGGCCCGAACACGTAGCGCGGGAACACGGGCACTCCCTTGTGCTCCGTTCGCTCCGCTTTGGAGCGAGAGGTGATGCAGAGCACATGAACCGCATCCGGCCCGAGCCACCAGTGCTCCCCACTGCCCCGCAGCTCGACGACGGCGTCGCCGCCAAGGGGCAGCGTCGTCGGTGGCACGCGGCTACCGGGCACGTCCTTCGTGGCCGCTCCGCCCACGATGAGCCGGGGCACATAGTCCGATGCACTCCGATCCGCGATCCCCGCGGCCAGTGTGGCACCCGCCGCCGTGAGCCCCTCCACGAGTCTCTCTTGATCCACGGAGCCCAACGCTCCCTCGGGGAGGTGACCCCTCAGGGCCAGGCGGTCGTACTCCCGGCGGGCCATGTCCTCCAGGTCAGCGCCCGTGATGCTCTCGCCGCCTGCTAGCCGGTTCACAAGCTGCCCCAGGCAGCCAACGTGGAGTAGGTGATCGTGAGGGAAGGTGGCTTGCAGCGGCTCCCTGGTTTCGAGGGTGGCCTCGTCGATGGCGTCACGCGTCAGGCGCAGGTGCCGCCGCAGGGACTCGGTCAGCGGCTCCTCCAGGAACCGGGTCAGCCGGTCCAGGGTGACGCGCTCGACGGCGGAGGGAAGCGGAGGCTCGGCTGGGCTCGGTCGCCGCACTTGCGTACGCTTGGCCGCTTCGGCCGCCACGGAATCGGCGAGGGCGGGGGAGAGGGCCCGGCCCTCGCGCCGGGCATGCCACAGCCAGCCCAAGGCCTGCTCCCAGACGTCGTACGTCTTCAGGTCCGCATCGCCCGTCAGGTACTCCCGGCTGGAGGCGTGGAGCGGCACCTGGAGACGCTCGATCTCGGCGACGGGGCCATCGGTGCCCAGGAGCCGTCCCAACTGAGCGATCATGGGGCTGGGGAACTTGGGCTCATCCTTCTGCAGGTCGCGCCCCAGGTAGCCGATGCACAGCACCTCCCGCGCGGCGCCGAAGGCCTCCAATCCCAGGGCCAGGTTCTGGTCGGGCAAGGAGAGCGCATGGGCGCCCTCGCGCTCCGGCCGTAGGTCCAGGGGGAACACGGGGGCCGTCCCCGGAAAGGCCATCTCGCCCATGCCCGCGATGTAGACGACCCGGAATGGGGGGACTCGCAGGGGAGTGCTCAAGGGGGCGATGGTCACGCCGTCGAGGGGGGATCCGATGCGGGCATCGATGGACCTCACCCGGGAGAGGACCACCTCCTCCACCAGCTCCAACCCCACTGGCCGGTCACCCAAGCTCCGGCCCAACTCGTCGAGCTGGCTCAGGGCATCCCGCACCTCGGCCATGACGGCGGCCTCCTCGGGCCGGTCCTCGGGTACGCTCAGGCTGGCATCGAGTAGAAGGCGCAGGTCCTCGGCCCATCGTGTGGCGGTCCGGCCCGTGCCCGGTCGCGTCCAGCCCTCCACCATTCGGAGTACCGACTCCACGGCCATATCGAAGGCGGCGACCGCCTCGCGGTCACTCGTCTCCAGGTCCCGGTAAGGGACGTAGTGGTCGAAGGGGCTTGGGGGCAGGTCTTCGTCGGGGGACACTGCCATCACTTGGCCCAGGCGCAGGCGGCGCAGGCCCTGGCGCCAGGTGAAGCGCGGTGAGGCGCCATAGCCGCTGGCCGCCCGCCCCTCGGCGTCCCACGAGTGGAACACTCCGAGGCTCTCGGTCCACTGGCGCCAGACCATGACGTCCTCGCGGGTCAGGCCGTGTCGAGCGAGGAAGCAGGGGTTGGCGGCCAGGGCCAGCACTTGGTCGCGATCCAGCCGACCCGCAGCCAGCTTCAGCAGCCCGGCCACCGCCGATCCGTAGGCGCTCGCACTCCCCATGCCCCCGCCCAGCAGGTTAAAGGGAAGGCGCGGCGTCGCCCGCTCGAACACCGCGAGCAGTGCCGGCAGGTACTCCTCGGGATCGGCGACCAGCACGGCGATCTCGTCCAGTCGCAGCGAGGGATCGGCCATGCGCGCGACGATGTCGGCGTGGATCGCCTCCGCCTCCCGATGGATCGTCGGCGCCTCGAGAACTCGTACCGGCTCGTGGACGGTCAGGAAGGGCGTACCGCCACTCGGCCCGGCCAAGGCCACCCACTCGAACCGGCCGGGCTCGACCAGGCCCTCGCGGAGCCGGTGCCACACGAGCCGGGGAGCCTTGGTCCACTGCCGCATCACCCGGCCGGCTTCGCCTTCCGGCGCTTCCGAGTCCTCCAGAGCCACTGGATCGAGCGGCGGCGCATGGTACAGCCGGATGGTGAGCACCTGAGCCAGCGTGTGGAGGATCTCGATTTGGAGTGGCGAGTAGAGACTAAGGCCGAAGACGTGCAGCTCGGCTGGTAGCGCGTCGGGGCGCGTCTCGATGCGGGGCAGGGCCTCGAAGGCGTACCGCCCGAGGGTGCGGCCCGGCTGGCTGTCGTCCGCGAGACGCCGGTAGAGCTCGGCTTGGGCCGCCTCCAGGGCGTCGGTCGGCCGGGTGAGCTGGCCCCGGAGCCACCCCTTGACCATGTCGGGCAGATGCTGCTCGTAGTCCAGGTACCCCTCCACGACCCGGCGGCTGATCTGCCACAGTCGCCGCCAGTAGCGGGGCCCCGTGGGCTCTCCGTCCCCCCTCAGGTAGCCCAACAGGGGGCGCAGTGCCTCGTCATCGGCGGGACTGGTGGCGAGTGCGGCCGCGACGCCCATCTCCAGCTCCGAGCGGCCCAGGGGCTGTGTGTCCTCGGCCGGGGGCTCGGGGTCGGCCAGGGCCACAGCCTCCCAGAAGCCCCGCTCAGGGAAGTCGATCCGCAGGTTCATGGCCACCCCAAGCTGCCGAGCCACCCGTCGGCGGAGCCACGCCTCGGTCAGTCGGTGAGGGGCAATGACCCATGCGGGCTCGAAGGGATCGGCCGCGGATGTCCCGAGGTGCTCGATGAGTCTGTCGGCCAGGTCATCCAGGCTCGTGCTGGTATACAGGCGGCCACCCAAACCGGTACCCCCATGGGTCCTTCGCGGAAAGTGAAGCGGATCGTCTCCTGACGCTATGTTGCGCAGGGCGGCGGGCGATCCCTCTCGCCCGCTCCGCTCCCCCCGCGAGACGCAGAAGCGGGCGAGGCTGGCTGCCCCGCCCGCGTCGATGCTCTGTGGTCGCCAGGCCTTACGCGACCGTCTGCTTCTGCTGCTTCTTCGTGTAGTTCAGCAGCCCGCCGGCCAGCATGATCTCCGTCTGGCGGCCGGTCAGGCCGGCATCGGTGTCGAACTGGGTGCCCTTGGTCACGTTCTTGACCTGGATCATCCGCCGGCCGAGGAGCGAGCCGTGGACATCGGTCAGCTCCAGTTCGTCGCCCTGGTCGATGGCATCGATGACGGCCTCATCGGCGGTCAAGGGCAGGATCCCGAAGTTGATCAGGTTCGCCCTGTGGATCCGGGCGAAGCTCTTGACGATAACCGCCTTCAGGCCCAGGTACATGGGCGCGAGGGCAGCGTGCTCGCGGCTCGATCCCTGGCCGTAGTTGTGGCCCCCGACGACGATTCCGCCGTCCTTCTCCTGGGCCCGGGTGGCGAAGTCCGGGTCGATGACCGAGAACACGTACTCGGAGATGCCCGGGATGTTGCTGCGCAGGGGCAGGATCTTGGCGCCCGCGGGCATGATGTGATCGGTGGTGATGTTATCCTCGACCTTGAGCAGCACCTCACCTTTGTACTCGTCGGGCACGGGGTCGGCGAGGGGTAGAGGCTTGATGTTGGGCCCCCGGATGATCTCGATCTTGTCCCTGTCCTCGGTCGGCGGGAGGATCATGCCGTCGTCGATGAGCACCTCGTCGGGCATGTCGATCTGGGGCGGATCGCCCAGCTCCCGGGGATCGGCGATGACGCCCGCGATGGCGCACGCCGCCGCCACCTCCACGCTACACAGGTAGACGTTCCCCGACTTGCTGCCACACCGGCCAACGAAGTTCCGGTTGAAAGTGCGGATGCTCACGCCGTCGGTGGGCGGCGCCTGGCCCATGCCGATGCACGGGCCGCACGCGCTCTCGAGTACCCGGGCACCCGCGGCGATGATGTCGGTCATCAGGCCATCCCGGGCGATCATGGTCATCACCTGGCGCGAGCCCGGCGACACGGTCACCGAGCAGTTGGGATGGGCGTGGTTGTCCCGCAGGATGTGGGCCAGGGTGGCCAGGTCCACGTAGGACGAGTTGGTGCAGCTCCCGATGTTCACCTGCTGCACGACCTTGCCCGCCACCTCGGTCACGGGGACCACGTTGTCCGGGCTGTGGGGACAGGCGATGAGGGGCTCCAGCTCGGAGAGGTTGATCTCGATGACCTCGTCGTAGCTGGCGCCGTCGTCAGCCTGGAGCTCGACCCAGTCGTCGCCCCGGCCCTGGCTCGCCATGTACTTCTTCGTCTGCTCGTCGCTGGGGAAGATGGAGGTGGTGGCGCCCAGCTCGGCTCCCATGTTGGTGACGGTGGCGCGCTGGGGCACGGTGAGCTGAGCCACGCCCGGTCCGCCGTACTCGAAGATCTTGTCCACGCCACCCTTCACGGTGACCCTGCGGAGCATCTCCAGGATGATGTCCTTGCCGTTGACCCATGGTTGAAGCTCACCGGTCAGCTCGACCCGAACCACTTGGGGCATGCGCATATAGAAGGGCCCGCCGCCCATGGCCACGGCCACATCCAGGCCGCCGGCGCCGATGGCAAGGGTGCCGATGCCGCCCGTGGTGGGGGTATGGGAATCCGACCCGAGCTGGGTCTTCCCCGGGATGGCGAACCGCTCAAGGTGCACCTGGTGGCAGATGCCGTTCCCCGGCCGCGAGAAGTACGCTCCGAACTTCTGTGCCGTGGATTGCAGGAATTGGTGGTCGTCGGCGTTCTCGAAGCCCGTCTGGAGCATGTTATGGTCCACGTAGCTAACGGCCAGCTCGGCCCGGACCTGATCCAGCTCCATCGCCTCGAACTGCAGGAAGGCCATGGTGCCCGTGGCGTCTTGGGTGAGACACTGGTCGATCTTGATACCGATCTCCTCACCGGCCACCATCGAGCCATCGACTCGATGGGCGGAGAGGATCTTACGTACCATGTTGTCGCCCACTTGGGTTTCCTCCTAGCTGGTATCTCGAGCAGGCCGAGACCTCGGGGCCGCGCACGTGGCGGCGCCTGCGAGGGCGGGCCGGATGCTACCGGTCGGGCATGTCGGCCAAGGCGGCGTCGGGATCGGCGGCGATACGCTCGGCCACGGCCATGATCTGCTTGCCCTCGTCCTCGTCCAGGTGCCCCTCGGCCAGGGCTCGCTGGAGGTCGTCCTGGTCCTGAATGCTCAGATTGCCGTCGGCGTCGATGAAGACGTCCACCAGCAGGTCGCGGTACGACACCCGATCCTCACCCACGGTGATCCTGTCGGCCACGTGGATGACGGTGCAGAGCCGCTCATTGTCGGGTCCGAATATCTTCCAGGGCACGTACCCCGCCCCTGGCATGTAGCGGGCCACGGTGCGGCTGCCCACGGGCACCTCGACGCCCTTCACGCTCCCGCCGCGCTGACCGCGGTACTCGAGGATGGCCACGCCCTTATCGAGGGAGAGCAGCCGGCAGTGGTAGAAGGTGGGCGGGGTGAAGATGTGGTGACGGGCCTCGGTGAACAGGGGCTCGCCCGGGCCCCTTTCTATCTCCTCCTGGGCGGCCTCCATAAGGTCATCGATGATGTCGCGGGTGGTGACGACGGGCACATCGCCGACCAGGATGCTGAGCACATCCTTGGCATCGTCGTACGGCACCAGGTCCACGTGCTCGACGAGGACGTCCTCGGGCTTGCTCGGCTCCTCTTTGAGCTGTCCGGCGAAGAGCTGGAGTACTTCGCCGCTATCGGTCTCCTGCTCCTTGACGGTGATGACCGCCACGGGCCGGGCCCAGGCCACCAAGCCGCCGGACTGCCGGCTGGTGGCGCGCTTCACGGCGTCAGTGGGTATCTCGCCTCGCATGAGCGGCGCCGCGGGCCAGTACCAGCCACGGCCGGTAACGCACACCATGGCGAGCTTCCCCTTGTGCTCCAGAATGCCGGCAACCCAACGCACCCGGGCGCCCTTCGGGGGCCAATCCCCTCGGTAGTACTCGATCATGCGGTTCTCTACCTGGGCCTTGAGTGGCGACGACAAGCCCGATCCGCCCTTCGGTGGGGAGGCCCGGCCCAAAGAGCGCCGGTGCCTCGGTTGGATTGTCACAGCTTCGGACGTTTCAGCGGTACGGGACCGGGTTCCTGCGCCCCTGGGGCGGGCTCCCACACTCCCACTCAGTACTGTACCTCACTTCGGGCATTTAGGACAACGCGGTGGACAATTCGGAAGCTGAGTACTCTCATGTCGAGACCCCGGCTCCGGAAGGTCATCGGGGCCCTTCGGCTACATAGTACGGGAGCCATCACCACTCGATACGACACGAATCGGAGGACAGCCATGGCCGAGCCCGAGTTCCTGATCTGCGGATGCTGCGGAGGGCCTATCGACCAGGGCCGAAGGCGGTGTCCTTACTGCGGGGTCAGCGCCGCCCGGGCCAAGCCGCCCGAGGCCGACCAGCCCGTCGAGCGGGCCGAGGGCGAGCCGCTGCTCGCTCCGCCGCCACGCACGGCCGCTCCGTCCCTCTCGGTGGCGGCCCTTTTCGGCGGCTTCGCCAGCGTCTTCGGCTGGCTGTTCGGCGGCTTCGGCCTGATCTTCGCCCTCGTCTTCGGACTGAGCATCGACCCCGGCCCACTGACCTCCTGGGCCTACACCGAGCCCGCCACGGGCGTGGTCACATCGTGGGAGGCTACCTCGTGGACGGTGGGCGGCAGCCGAGGCGATGCCGGGGCGCGGATGTACGCCTCCCAGTACGAGTACCGCACGGCCGACGGCCAGACCCGCACGGGCGCCGCCTATACCCGCGGCGCTCCCCTGGACCCGGGGCAGTCGCTGCAGGTCCGGTACGTCCCCAGCCGGCCGCACATGTCGCGCGCCGAGGGGTATCCCAACGCGCCGCTGCCGTGCTGGGCGGCCTTCACCTTGGCCTTTCCCCTGGTGGGCCTCGGGTTCATCATCGCGGGAGTGCGCCGGGGACTGAGGGCGGTCTACCTATTCAAGGAGGGCACCCTCACCATGGGCGAGCTGACCTCGAAGAAGCCCACGAACACCCGGATCAACGGGCGGACGGTCTACAAGCTCACCTTCGAGTTTCAGGACGATAGCGGCGATCCGCACCAGGTCATCACCAAGACCCACATGCCCGAGCGCCTGGAGGACGATGAGCGGGAGGCGGTGCTGTACGATCCCATGGACCCCTCCAAAGCGATCCCCCTCGATGACCTGCCGGGCAACGTGCGCATCGGCCCCGACGGCTGCTTCACCGTGGCCTCCAAGACCAAGGCCTTCGCGCTGCTCCTTGTGCCGGCGGTGGTGACGGTGGGGAGCATGGTGGTGCTGGCCTTGATGGTCTTGTAGGCAGGAGATCAGCCCTCGCCGGGCCGAACGTTCACTATGGGTGGAGAGACGGATCGAGCGGAGGCCAGAACATGCGATGGTTGGTTGCGGTTGTAGCGGCTCTCGTGATGACGGCGTGGATGACCTCGTGCTGCTGTCGGTCCATCCAACAGGGGTTCCAGCAAGGCGTGCAGCAGGCCCAGGCAGAGGCTGAGGTAGCGGGCGATACCGCTCCCTCGGACGCCTCGGGTGCCGGTGAGGACAGCAGCGCGGCCGATACGGGCGCGGATGAGGGAGCTACCGACGGTGCCGACACGGCTGAGCCCAGGCTTGTCGACATCACCGTCGGCGACGCCATCAACCCGGAGACGAACGAGATTATCAGCGTCACCGACGTCTTCTGGCCGAGCGATCCGACGATGCACCTCGCGGCTCTGGTCGTCGACGCCGAGGGGGGAACCGTTGTGACGGCGGAGCTCATCGCGGCCGCTGTGGAGGCCGAGGACGGCTCCATCGTCACCAACGAGCCGCTCATGTCGCTCGACGTGGTAGTCGACGAGGATGTGGAGCGCTTCACCGCCTTCTTCGACTTCGGCGCTCCGGACCAGGGCTGGTGGCTCGGCGAATACGAGTGCGACTTCTACCTTGACGGAGAGTATGAGACCACCACCGAGATGGTCGTCGTCCTCCCCGAGTAGGCCTACCCATCATGCAGAGAAGCCCGGCCCGCCCCGTGGAGTATCGGGCGCGGAGCCGGGCTTCGGCGGTTGCATCTGGGGCGAGCTACTCGTCCTCGCTCCGGCCCCGTAGTATGCGCTCCTCGCGCACCTTGCCATCGGCGCGGTAGAGGATGATCTTGCAGGGCTCCCGGCCGGCGTTCTGGACCTCGCAGCGGTGCACTGCCTCATGGGGGCTGCCGCAGACGGCGGAGGGCTCCTCGGTGCCCTCGCGCTGGAGCTGCCAACATCCCTCGCGCTTCCTGGTCACGTGGTAGTAAGCTGCCATGTTCCCACGCTCCCCTCTAGCCTCAGCGGGCGATGAAGTTCTGCGTGAAGTAGATCCCATTCGAAGACTCGGCGACGCCCAGGCCGTGCTCCTCGAAGCTCGCATTAAGGATATTGTTCCGATGCCCCTCGGAGTTCATCCAGCCCTGAACGATCTCCTGAGCGATTTGTTGATCGGTGCGTCCCGACCGGCCACTGGTCCACGCGATGTTCTCGGCGTAGCGGGTGTAAGTGATGCCCGCGCTTGCCGCCCGCTCGAAGGGGTCGATCCCCTCGGGCGAGTTGTGGCTGAAGTAGTCGTCCGTCGCCATGTCCTGGGAGTGGGCCCGGGCCACGGCGAGTACGTCATTAGCCAAGGTCAGCGCTTCCAGGCCACGAGTGGTGCGCTCCTGGTTGACCAGGTCGGAGCACGCCTGCTCCAGGCCGGAGACGGAGCCGGTGGGAGCCACGCTCGAAGCGCAGCCGATCATCAGTGCCAGGGCGAGGAAGCTCGCCAAAAGGGCTATGGGTGCTCGTAGGGCGCTCATGGGCGCCACCCTCTCACTCGGGGCGCTGGGCCCCGGGTATTGGTAGTTCTGTGCCATGATTCGGACGTGTCGTCACACCCTTTTGGTCCGATGTCTCCGATAGTCCTTCAGCGGCCTTGCCTTCGGGGTCACGGAATGGTAGACCATGCTCTGTACGTGCCGAACCCCGAATTGGAGGCCCCATCACCGTGCTTGGCTCGCGTCTTCGTCAGGCTTTCGGGTACCTGATCTCCGGTATCCTCGTCCTTCTCCCCGCCGTGGTCTGCCTGTGGGTCGCCAGCGCAGTGGTGCGCTGGGTTGTGATGACCCTGGGGCCCGATTCCGAGATCGCCCGGAGCATCACGGGCCATGTGGACATGGGTGTGGACGACTGGCTCGTCCTCGGCGCCCTGTACGCCGCGGTGATCATCGCGATCACCCTCCTGGGCTACCTGACCAGCCTGC
>WJIW01000325.1 GCA_014730065.1 Armatimonadia bacterium
ACCATGGAGATCGACCTGGCCATCGTCGGCGTCTACGCCTTCACGCCCGAGGTTTTCGGAGCCATCGATCGCATCGAGCCTTCGGCCCGGGGCGAGCTGGAGATCACCGACGCCATCCAGCGGCTGGTCGACGACGGCAAGACCGTTAGGGCAGTGGAGGTCCGGAGCTGGTGGGCCGACACGGGCCGGCCTGAGGATGTGCTCGAGGTCAACCGCCGCCTGCTCCACGAGGTGCAGCCACGGATCGAGGGCGAGGTCGGAGCCGAGTCCGAAGTCGTCGGCCCCGTGGTGATCGGGCCGGGCTCGGAGATCCGGGGCAGTATGATCCGCGGGCCCGTCATCATCGGTTCGGACTGCATCATCGAAGACTGCTACATCGGTCCGTACACCGCCATCAGCGACAACTGCACGCTACGCGACACCGAGGTGGAGTTCTCCATACTCCTCACCGAGGTGCAGATCAGCGATATGCCGCTGAGGATCGACCGGAGCCTCCTCGGAACCCGGGTCAAGCTCACGCGAAACGACAGCCCCGCGAGGGCCCTGCAGTTCGTGCTGGGCAATGACAGCCAGGTGGTTCTCTAGCATCGCACCGTGGCCATCGATCTCGGCGAGTTCGCCCTCCGGTCAGTAGGTCGGCGGAGGCGGCGGCCCCGGTGGTCCCTGCTGATAATGGGTGGGCGTGCCCGCCAGACCCCGGGCGTAGGCGGGCTGGTACCCCGTGGCATTGGCGAGCGGCGTGGGCATGGTGGCATTGGCGGCGTTCCGGGAGCGATCCATGGCATAGAGATAGAGCATGGTGTAGTAGGACCACCGCACGAAAGTCCCGATGGACCACGCCGCGCCCACGAGTAGCGCTGTGACGCCGATGGCGAGCCAAAGCAGTGCGGGAGCCGCTTGGGTGGCGCCGAAAATCAGGATGCCGCCCAGAATGGCCACGACCCACACCATACCTTTGGTGACCAGCTCTACGCCCAGCTCGCCGATGCCGATGCCGATCAGGTCCTGGCGATGCATGTCCTTGCCGCGCTGGATCGCCGTTCCGATGCCCACGTCCTCCAGGATGACGATGGGCAGCATGAGGCAGACGACGACCTTCCAAATCCAGTTGGCGCCCGCGGCCACCATCTCACCGGCGCCGCCCAGCAGAAGACCTCCCAGGCCGCCACTTCGCCGGGCCGATTGGGCGGCCGAGCGGATCATAGACTCGATGATGTCCACCAGGACGGAGAGCAGCGAGAGGATCACAATGGCCGGCAGGTTCTGTAGGGCGTCCAGGAAGGCATCGCTCAGCTTGGCATCGCGGCCCTGGAGATACACGTCCACCAGATGGACCGTCATGCCCCCGAAGAAGAAGGACACCAGGTAAGACAGCAGACCGAAGACCGCGAAGCCCACGTACGCCCCGACGGAGAGGGTCGCCTCTCCGCCTTCCTCCTGCATGAGGGGTCTTAGGTCGCCGGTGAGGTGGAGGAAGCCCGCCAAGCCGCCGAGCATCAGGAGGGTCGTCACCAGGCTGAGGACGCTGGGGAGGATCAGGTCCTTGTCCCTCGTCCACAGGAACATGGATTCCTTGAGAAAGCTCCAGCCGTTCATGAGTCGGTCCCAGAAACCCTCGTAGTAGCCAGAGCCACCCGAGTAGCCGCCCATGCCGGAGTACATCAGCCACACTCCTAACCTCGAGCTAGTCGCCTCGATCCCTATACGTCGATCTGGCCCGGCTTCGCCCCTTCGGGGAGGGGAATGCCGAGCTGGGGCTCGCCCTTCTCGACGCCCGCCAAATGGGCCTGAGCCGCCGCATCCACTTCGTCGCGGATGTCCGGACGTCGCTCGCCGAGCTCCAGGCGCTCCGACGGATCGTGCTCCAGATGGTAGAGGAGCGGCGGGTCGTGATCCTCGTGGTCGCTCCGGTAACCCATCTGGGTCTGGTAGTGAATCTTCCATGGACCCTTGCGATAGGCCCACAGATTATCGTTCCGGTAGTAGGGCATCTCGCTGCGGCTGCCTTCTCCGCCCCGTAGAATGGGCATCAGGCTCGTGCCGTCGAGTGTCTTCGCTTCAGGCAGGGGCGCGCCACTGATCTCGGCGCAGGTGGGCAGCACGTCCAGGGTGCTGGACATCTCGGCACTCAGGCTGCCCGCCTCGATGGTGCCCGGCCACCACGCGATGGCGGGCTCGCGCATCCCGCCCTCCCAGGTGCTGCCCTTGCCGCCTCGGAGGAGGCCTGCCGATCCGCCGCGCTCGTTCATGACCAGCCACGGTCCGTTATCGCTGGTGAACACGACCAGAGTGTTCTCGGCCAGGCCGCGGCGGCGGAGAGTGTCCAGGATAACCCCCACGCTCCAGTCCAGCTCCTCGACCACATCGCCGTACAGGCCCCGAAGACTGGTCTCCTCGAAGGCCCGGGACGCGAACAGCGGCACATGAGGGAACGTCTGGGCGTAGTAGAGGAAGAAGGGGTCATCGCCGGCATCTTGGATGAAGTCCACGCATCGTGCCGTATAGCGGGCGGTGAGGGTGTCTTGGTTGGCCGGCTCCTCGACCACCGTCTCGTTCTCGAGAATGGGACACGGCCGCATGTCGTTGCTATAGGGGATGCCGTAGTAACGATCGAAGCCGTGACTCGTCGGCAGGAACCGTCGGCGGTGCCCAAGGTGCCACTTGCCTACACACGCTGTTTGGCAGCCCTGAGGCCGGAGCATCGAGGCGATGGTGACCTCATCGGTGGGCAGGCCTCCGCCGGAATTCGGGAACAGCACCCGGCGATTGCCGCACATGCCGTTCCGGACGGGCAGCCGGCCAGTCATCAGCGCGGCCCGGCTGGGCGTGCAGACCGAGTGGGCGGAGTAGAACTGGGTGAGCTTCATGCCCTCGGCGGCCATCCGGTCCAGGTTGGGGGTGTGTAGGGTGGGGTGACCCAAGCAGGAGAGGTCGCCGTACCCCAGGTCGTCGGCGAAGATGACCACGATGTTCGGCGGCCGGCCCGCCCGGGGCGCGCCCATTGCCGCGCCTCCCACCAGTCCCGCTCCCAGCAGCGCGCTCCGCCTCATGAAGTCCCGGCGCGATACCATGTCCAACTCCATCGCCTCCTCGACGCACCAATGGGGGTTTTCGACAGAGAACTCCAGAATCCGCGCCCGGCGGCGAGAAAGTCGCTTGGCCGCGTTGAGATCCGTGGGTTTGCCCCTTGACCCGTCGGCGGCTGCTCAGTATTATCACTATAATACTTTAGCCACCAAGGAGCTTCGAATGCGCAGGCGCAAGGACCGCATGGCCGGGCTGGGTGAGCTTCAGCTTCAGGTTCTGGAGAAGCTGTCCGAGCTGGGCGAGGCGAACGTGTATCAGGTCCAAGAGGCCTTCGAGGAGGACGAGCGGCCGCGGTATACGACCCTGGCGACGGTGCTCCGGTCCCTGGAGAAGAAGGGCCTCGCGGAGCACCGAACCGAGGACCGCACGTACATCTACCGGGCGGCTTGCCAGGTCTCGGAGGTACGGCGCGGGATCGTGTCCGAGCTGCTCAGCCGGGCCTTCGGCGGCTCCCCGGCGGCGATGGTCTCCGCTCTACTGGATGTGGACTCGGTGACCGACCGGGAGCTGGACGAGGTCCGACGGATGATCGAGGAGCGCACGAGGGGCGAGGGTGCCGACTCCTGAGCCGGCTGACGGAGTGGGCGTCCCTAGCAGACCACTGACCCCCGCCATGAACGGAGACACCAACGATGGATGACGCTGGCAGCGTGTTCTTCGCCTCGATCATTGGCATCACCGTCGTCCTGCTTGCTGGGTGGGTGGGCCAGGGACTGGTTCGGCGACGGTCGGCGGCACTGAGAAGCTGGATCTGCCGACTGGCCTTTGCGGGCGTGCTGCTGGTTCCGATTGCCGTGTGGGTGGGTACCGGCGCTTGGGATCCGCCGGCACGCCTCGAGATCGACATACCCATGGGCCCGGAGGCCGTGGGCCCGGACGAGTTCCGCTACGGGGAAGCCACTGTGACGCTCGACTTCGATGACTCCCCGCTCACCGACTGGCAGGAGCGGATGGCTCCGGCCTTGGAGTCTGGCCCACCCGAGCCTGAGGGCGTGAGGCGGGAGTCGTACGGCGTTGCCCCGAGCCTGAGTGCGGCCCTGGCGCAGCCGACGGAGCCGGTCGATCCCAAACACAGCGCGGTGGTGAGCCTGGCACCAGGCCCCCTATGGCAGTTGGCGACCCCCGCGGTCCTGGGCCTGTGGGCCATGGTGCTGGGCGTGCTCCTGCTGTGGTATACCATACAGTGGCTGAGGTTGCGGTCCCTGGCCCGAAGTGCCGGTGCGCCGCCCACCGAGGTGCTTGGCGTTGTGCGCGAGATCAAGGACCGCCTGGTAGTGAGGAGGGGCGTGCGCGTCCGCGTCACCGACCGGTGCAGCGTGCCCTTCGTCTTCGGGGGCCTGAGTCCCACCCTGATGATCCCAGCCGAGGGCGCGATACCCGCGCCGGTCATCGCCCACGAGCTGGCCCATCTCGCCAGGTACGATCCGGAGATCAACTCCCTCTGCCGCTGGCTCACGGCGGCACTGTGGTGGCATCCCCTGGCGTGGGTTCTCCTGCGGCGCCTGGTATCGGTCTCGGAGGAAGCGGCCGATGACTGGGCCATCGCCCAGGCCGAATCCCCCGAGGCCTACGGAAAGGAGCTGCTGAGCATCGCCCAGCGCGCCAAACGGGGGTCCCGGTACGCCGTCTCGTACCGAGGCGGCGTGCTGAAGGCCCGCATGAGGCGCATCCTCGATGCGGGTGTGGGGCGAGCCCGAAGGGTGGGGTACGGCTCCCGACTCGCGTGTCTGGGTTTCCTCGCCGCCGCGCTGGTCGCGGCCGCGGCCGCACGAGTCAACACCGAAGACCCGATGACCCGGCCAGCCTCCGTGCGCGTTGCCGTCAGCGAGCCCAGGCCCGATCCCTCAACTGCCGAGGGGCGCGACCGAATGCTGCGCGAGGCGGTCTACAATCTATGGATGTCCAACGCCGAGACCAGCAAGCCGTACGGCCTGTCCCTGGTGGAGGAGCTGGGCGAAGATGGCCTGCCAGCATACTTCGCCGTGGAAGTGGCGACCAGACCGAGCCCCTTCGACACAGGCGAGCTTGATGAGTTGGAGATCTGCGGCGGTACCGTCATCACCTTCGAATCTGGGCCTCGGTGGGATCCGGACCGGGCCCAGCGTCTCATGGAGGGGCTGGAGACCCACATTCAGCGCCGGTGGGGGATGGAGCCTGCATCAGGGCAGCGTGTCGACTGGAGTTCGTACAGCGGACTTACCGAGGCCGCGGTGGCCGTGCCCGCGCGCTGGCTGAACGATGAGGACCTCACAGTCCAAGCCTACGCCGCCTCCCGGGTCTGCTATGACCATGACGCCCTCATGGAGGC
>WJIW01000326.1 GCA_014730065.1 Armatimonadia bacterium
ACTCAGCGTCGGGAGCGGCCATCTCGACCTCGGGGGCCTCGGGACAACCCACAGGAATGGGGGGAGGCTCGGTGCCCGCGGCGGTGACATCCTCGAACCAGGCTCGGTAAGCGGCCTCCAGCTCGGCGGCCACCTCGGGCTCGTCGTCGATGATGTTGGTCTCCTCGGCGGGATCGGCGACCATGTCGTGCAGCTCCTTGCGGTCGCCTTCGATGGACCAGCGGTACCGCTCGGTACGCACGGAGCCCAAGTCAGCCTCGACCTCACCCCGGCGCGACTGGTGGGTGAAGAGCCGTCGGTCGAGCCACTCGGAATCCGCGCCCGCCAGCAGAGGCACAAGGCTGACGCCATCGAGGCGGCCGTTGTCGATGACCGGGATCTGGCACAGCTCGCCCAAGGTGGGAAGGAGGTCGATGTGGGCGGTCAGAGGCTCGACCACATGGCCGGCGGGCACACGGCCCGTCCACCGTAGGAAGCACGGGACCCGCACGCCGCCCTCGTGGACGCTTCCCTTGCGTCCCCTCATCCCGCCGTTGTACCGCTCCGTGTTGGGGCCATTATCGGTGGTGAAGATGACGATGGTGTCCTCGGCCAGGTCCAGCCGGTCCAGGGCGGCGAGGATCCGGCCCACGTTGTCGTCGATGTTCTCGACCATCCCGTAGATGGTCGCCAGGTCGGGCTCGAGCCCGCGCTGGGTGTACTTGTCGAAGTACCGGTCGGGCACCTGGAAGGGGGTATGGGGCGCGTTGTAGGGCACATAGCAGACGAAAGGCTGGTCGGCATTGCGCCGGATGAACTCGATGGCGCCATCGGTGAGAACGTCGGTGATGTAGCCTTGGGTGGGTACCATCTCGTGCCCGCGCTGGAGGGTGGTGTCGAAGTAGTTGTTCCAGTGACCCGCGCAGAACCCGAGGAACTCCTCGAAGCCCTGGCCCAAGGGATCCATGGGGTAGTGAGCGCCGTTGTGCCATTTGCCGAAGCAGCCGGTGCGGTAGCCCGCCCGGCGGAAGGCCTCGCCGAAGGTGATCTCATCGGCGCGCATCACCTCTCGCCGATGGGTGACCCATGACGTGCCGCAGCGTAGGTTGTACCGGCCCGTCAGAAGGCTCGCCCGGGTGGGGGCGCATACGGGGCAGACGTAGAATCGCTCGAAGCGGGCGCCCTGATCGGCGAGGGAGTCGAGGACCGGAGTGTCGAGCACGTCGCAGCCGTGGGAGTGGATGTCCCCCCAGCCCTGATCGTCGGTCATAATGAGCACCACATTGGGGCGGCGGACCGTCTCGCCCCCATCCGCCGACGCCCCTCCCAGCGCTCCCGCGAGCGCCGATGCGCCGAGTATGCCTGTGAACTGTCTGCGGTTCATCCGATGGGGTCCTCTCCTGGCTCGCCGAGTCGCTCCCGGCGCATGGCCTTCAGTGTCTGGATGAGCGGCTCCCGGTCCAAGATGCGGATGTCGGTGTCCGCGTCGGTCCTCAGCTCCCCCGGCTCCACCGTGGCGAGGATTCCCCTTAGCCGCGCCCCGCCCTCGACGTGCTGCCTCAGGAGCGGAGATTCTTCGGCATGGTGCATGTAGCGGCGAAGCTGGCTGAGATGCTCCCGCGAGGGCTTCCCGCGCTTCAGCTCCACCAGCAGCAGCTCGCGGCGGTCCTCGTCGAGCATCACCAGGTCGACGATATGGCGGTCCTCCTCGGCGCCGAAGATGTAGTGCTGCCGGGCCAGAACCCGGAGCGGCCTGCCCAGGAGCAGCTCGGGCCGGCGCTCCAGAGCGTCTTCGATGTCGGCCTCGGTATCGACCGCGCCGTAATCGGTGTGCAGCACCTGGAGTATCTGGGCCGCCTTCCTCGGGCCGATGCCCGGGACCGAAGTCAACTCCGCCTCACCGCAGCGGAGCAGGCGCTCGATGGAGCCGAATCTCTGTAGCAGCAGTCGCGCCCCGACGCGTCCCACCCCCGGAAACATCTCCACGACCCGCCGCTGGAGGTCTGGCAGATCGACGGCCTTCCGCTTGGGGACCAGGCTGATCTCGGGGATCCCGACCTGCTCCTGCCGGGCGGCCATGGCGATGAGGGCGGCCGAGTCCTCGGCATCGGCGGTGGCGACGACGCTCACGCCGTACTCGAGGAACATGCTCGTGAGGGCGCCACGCACGGCCTGGGGATCGAACTGGGCGTAGGTGTAGTCGACCTGCCCTTCGAGGAGCAGGACCACGACCTCGTGGCGCTCCCGGAGGTGGATGGCGCTGGTGAAGAGAGTCTTGTCCTGGATCCCCTTGAGGAACCCCGGGGCGGTGCGCCGCTCGATGGCGACCCGGTCGCTGAGCAGGTAGCGATCGACGTTGCCCTCATCGTCGAGGATGGCGCGAAGCTCGATGCCGCGCTCGGCCAGGAGCTTAGCGACCTTGCCCTTGGGCTTGGTGAGGTGGACGACGAGGTCAGGCATGGCGGTGGGTTCGGGGCGGAGGAGGAGGGGGCCTGCGACCCTACGTCCCCGGCAGCTCGATGGTCATTGTCGTCCCGCGGCCCTCTTCGCTGTCCACGTCGAGTCGGCCGCCGTAGCGCTCCAGCAGTCCCTTGACGATGGAGATTCCCAGGCCCGTTCCGGGGGCTCCCGACCGGCGTGCGCTCTTGGATCGCCAGAACTCGGCGCCCAGCTCCGCCACGTCCTCCTCGGACATGCCGATCCCCGTGTCGGCGACGGTGAGCCGGGCGCGGCCGCCCGTGCCCGTTAGGGTGATGGCCACCGAGCCACCTTCATCGGTGTACTTCACGGCATTGGAGATGAGGTTCCGGGCCAGGTCCTCCAGGTGCTGGACCGTGGCTCGGACGAGGACGGGCTCGGATGGTACGTCGGCGCGGAAGTCGATGCCCTTCTCCTGAGCCTGGGGCTCATGGAGCTCGACGGCGGCTTGGACCGCGTCCCGCAGGTCCACGGGCTCGCACTCCGAGGGCGGGGTCATGCGCATCCGGGAGAGGGACAGCAGATCATCGAGCACGGCCAGCAGGCCGTCGACGCGGTTCGCGGCCCGTACCAGTAGCTCCCGCGTCTGCTCATCGACATCGCCCGTCACGCCCTGGGCGGCGCCCCGTACGATGGTCTGGACGGTGCACATGGGCGACCGCAGCTCGTGGGCGGCCTTGCGCATGTAGCGCACGGCGCCCTGATGGGCGTGGGCCTGCTCCAGGGCCACGGCAGCGACGGCGGCGAAGGTCCTCAGGAGGCTCGCCTGGGCCTCGGTGAAGTCCCGTGGCTGCTCGGTGTAGACCCGGAGCACGCCGCCGCAGCGGCCGCGCACACAGAGGGGGACGCAGAGCACCGACGCGATGCCCTCGCTGGCGGCCTCCTCGGGATACTGGAGGCTGTCGTCATGGCCGGCGTCGCGCACGCAGACCACTTGGCCCATGAGTACGCGGCGGTCGAGCTCGCTCTCCTCGAGCAGCACGTCACCCTTGGCCAGGTACCGCTCGCTCAGCCCGTACGTGGCCTTGATCTCCAGGGTCCGTTCGTCCTCGGTGAGCAGCCGGATGGAGGCGGCCTTGGCGCCCAGGGAGTCGGTGGCGGTGTGAACGATGGCGTCGAGAACACTGGAGGGGTCGAGGGAGCCCGGGATCTCCGAGACCAGGCTGCGGATCAGAGCGAAGTTGTCGCGCTCGGCCCGCAGGCGTGCCAGCAGAAGGTACAGGGGTATGACCCAGACCCCGACGGCCACGGCTCCGGCTCCCACGGCGAGGGTGTTCTCCCCGCCACCGATGGCCACGGCGACCATGGCCGCCACGCCGATGACACAGAGCATAATCTCCGAGGGTAGCAGCAGCAAGGCGCAAGCGGTCATCAGCGGGCCCAGCAGCAATAGGTACGCGGGGGCGCCGAGGGCCCTGGCGAGCCATCCAACGAGGAGCATGAGCAGCGGCGTGGCCACCAGGAGGCCCACCCGGAACACCGGGCACACCCGGCGACCGCATGGCCCCGGCTCGGTCCCTCTACTC
>WJIW01000037.1 GCA_014730065.1 Armatimonadia bacterium
CCGGTGCGCCGAATTGATTGGTGAGGTGATAGACGATTATGGAGTTCCACAATCCGTGGCGCGCCCCGGGCTTCTGGGCGAAAGCTCACCTGCATACTCACACTACGGAATCCGACGGCAACCTCTCGCCGGCCCATGTGGCCGAGATCCACTGGCGCTGCGGGTACTCACTCCTGGCGATCACCGACCATGACAAGGTCACCGATGTCTCCGATCTGGACCGGGATGGGCTGGCCCTGATCCCCGGCGGCGAGGTGAGTTGTCCCACCGAGAGCGGCGGCTTCTACCACGTGGTGGTGCTGGGCATCGACGCCGGCGCCCTGCCGCCCTCGGGACAGCCGATCAGGGATACGCTCACGGCGATCCACCAGGCCGGCGGGGTGGGCTTCGTGGCCCATCCCTACTGGTCGTGCAACACCGTCGATGATCTGGTGGGGCTGCCCCACTGCGTCGGAGTCGAGGTCTACAACCACGGCTGCGAGGCGGAGATCGGCAAGGGCATCAGCTCCGTCCACTGGGACGACGCCCTGCTGCGCGGCGAGCGGTACGTGGGGTTGGCCGTGGATGATGCCCATATGTACGGCTACGACGCCCTCGGTGGCTGGACGTGGATTCGGGTGACCGACCTCACGGCCGACGCCGCCCTCGAGGCGTTGCGGCAGGGCCTGGTGTATGCCTCCATGGGGCCGGAGATCGTTGACCTGACCGTGGAAGGCTCGGTCATCGAGGTGAAGACCAGCCCCGCCGAGGCCATACGGTTCATGGCCAGCGGACAACGGGGATGGTGTGAGCAGGCTTGGGGCCGTCCGCCACTTCAGGGGGCACGCTGGCGGGTCCCCGATGGTACCACCTACGCTCGAGTGGAGGTGCTGGATGAGCGCGGACGGCGCGCCTGGTCGCCGCCCATCTACTTCTGACCCCCGCTGGCCAGCCGGCGGCATTCGGGTCATCCTCTTTGGCGTTCCACGCGTATTGGTCTAGGACCGCCCGGCCGGAAGCCAGGAGGAGAACCATGCCGGCTGAGCAGCAGCCAAACTCCATCGAAGTCAACACCCGGGTGGAGCGCAAGCAGCCCGATCTGCCCCGCTATGCCATTATCCCAGCCAACGCGCTACAGCCCTGGGACCTAAGCGGCACCACGGTTGTCGAGGTCGCGCTGAACGGCATGCCCGTCAACCGGCGGTCATTGAAGCGCTGGGACGAGGAGCGGTGGTTCGTCTCTATCACGGCCAAGGACTGCGACAGGATTGGAGCCGACACGGGAGACGAGGTCCACATCACACTGACCGTGGCCTCCACGGACCTCCCCGCCGAGCTCGAGGGCCTTATCCGTAACCAGCCACGTGCTCGTACGGCGTGGCAGCGTATGACCCCGAGCCAGCAGCGGATGCTGCGGGAGAATGTGGGCATGGCCAAGGAGCCCGAGACCCGAGACCGCCGGGCCAGGCGTGCGCTGCTGGGCCCCGAGAGCGCCGGCCTGGGCTAGGCCTACGTACACCGCCACGATCACGGCGATGGTCACCACCCGCGCCAGAGCCAAGACGGGGAGGGCAGGGCTTCCCACCGCGGTTGCCGCTCCCCGCTCGGTGCTAGCTGTGGTGCTGGCTGCGGCGGTAGAGGCACTCCCGCGCCCGTGGGAAAGGGCGGGCGAGCAGCATGCCCGCCCCGGCGAGACCGGGCACGCGAAGCACCCATCGCTTGGGTAGCTTGCGCCACAGGCTGCCTCCGAAGGCATCGCGCCAGCGGTCCTCGTAAGTCTCCGGACGCCCCTCGATGACCGCGTCAGCGAGGAGGCTTGCGCCCCACATGGCGTAGATGATCCCCTCACCCCGCACCGGATCGACGTGGCCGGCGGCATCGCCCACCAGCGCCCATCCCTCCCCCACCCTCGGCTCGGCCCAGCCCTCCCGGCTCACCATGGATGGAAAGGCATGGGAGTACCGCCCGACAATCGATGCGCCGGGGGCCCAGCTCCTCAGCGCCCGCTCCAGGAGGCGCCGGCTACTTGCCCGGCCGCCTCGGAGACTGGCCCGCCAGCCGACACCTAGCGACGCCGCGTCGCGCCTGGGGAATAGGTAGGCGAAGCCCTCGGGCCGCTGGAACCAAAGTCGGAGGGCGTTCAAGGGGCAGCCCGAGAGGTGATAGCCCATGGCCACGCCCAGGTCGGACCGGGCGAAGGCTCCGCGAACCGCCCTCCGGACCACGCTGGCCACACCGTCGGCGCCCACGAGGAGCCGGCCCCGTAGCTGCCCGCCATCGTGACGCACCTGCCAGGCTGCTCCGTCGCGAGCGACGCTTCGGACGCGATGCGGCAGATGCTCCGCCGCCGCCGCCCGAGCGCGAGCAAGGAGCGCGGCGGCCAGCTCGCGGCGGGAGAGAACGAAGTACGGCTCCTGGCCTTCCAGTGTGACCGACGCGCCGTGGACGCTGGTGAGATGAACCCGGCTTACTCTGCGCGACGTCTGCTCAAGATCTGCGAGCCAGGGGAACAGGTCGAGCGCGACGGGCGACAGGCCTCCTCCGCACGGCTTCTCCCAGGGGGCCTCGGGGTCGAGCACCGCCGTCGCGGCCCCCGCCTCGGCGAGGCGGGCAGCGGCCACGAGACCAGCGGGTCCTCCGCCCACCACAATGGCGTCATATGTCTTCATACTCGGCCCTGGCCCGAGCTAGAACAGGGCGCCAATGAGATTGGTGATGCTCAGCGCGTCCCGGACGTTCGTCAGCCAGCTTCGGTAGTCGGTATGGTCCGACTTGGGTACCATGACGATGTCGTCGGGTAGCACCTCGACGTTGAACTCCGGGCTGTCCATATCGTGGGCGCCCGAGAGATCGACTCGGATGAACTCGGGCTCTCCGTCGGTGCGGCGGATCACCACGGCCGAGAAACGGTCGGCGTCCTCGAGCAGCGGGCCGCCCGCAGCGGCGATCATGTCGAGCACGCTATCGCCCTCATGCCAAAGCACGAAGCCAGGCCTGGCTACATATCCGAGAACCGTTACTCGCTTCCGGGCATAGGGCACCCGGATCTCATCGCCGGGCCGCAGGACCATATCGCCGCGCGTGATGTCCAGGGTGTCCTGAGTGCCATCGTCGTGGATCACGAGCACGCTGTGCGGGTCGCCATCGTTCATGTACGAACCCGTGGGCGAGATTGTCACGCCGCCGGCCATAGCGATGACGTCGCTGACGGTATTGCCCTCTCGGAACTGGAAGTAACCCGGGCTACTCACGTAGCCGCCCACGATCACCCGTCGATCGGATTCGGGCACCCAGAGGCTGTCACCGGGCACCAGCTCTACGTTCATCTCGCTGGCGGGGTTCTGCGCAACGGCGCGCATATCGATGACAAGCTGGGTGCCGTCGGCCCGGGCCAGCACGCAGTTCTCGAGGTCGGCGTCGACCTGTAGAATCTGCACTCGGTCCGGTAGCGGAGCGCCCCGGGCGGCAGTGAATAGGTCGAGCACCCGGGAGCCGGGGGGCAGCGTGTGTCGCCCCTGGATCCCCACGTGGCCCACGGCGTAGTAGACCAGCTCGCGGCGAGGGATGACGATGGTGTCGCCGGGCTGCAGCACGGGATCGCCCTCTCCGGCCACACCCGTCTCCAGATCGGCGATCTCCCGTGTGCCATCCCGATGATGCAGTACCACGGCGCCCGTGTCGCCCACCTCCAGTATGCTGTCGGCTCCACCGTTCGATCGAACGGGTCCACCCGCCGCGGCGACGGCATCGGAGACGCGGTCACCGGTCCGGAAGACATGGACACCGGGGGTAGTCACGTAGCCCAGCACGGTCACTTCGTTCTCCGAGGCGGGCACGTAGACCACGTCGCCCGAGTGGATCACCGGATCCTCGATGGTGGGTCCACCTTCGTAGCTCATCAGGGCCACGGTCTCCGCCGAACCGTCGGCGCGGTTGATGGTCACCCGGCTAGGATCGCCCGGAGTTCGTCCCGACTCGAAGGTCTGCTCGCCGGGCTCCACGATCCCGCCCGCCAACCCGATGACCTCGGACAGCCGGCCCCCCTCGCGGACCCTCACATCGCCCGGCTCGTGCACGTATCCCAGAACGCTCACCGGCGCCGATTCCTCGACCACCACGGCATCGCCGGGGGCCAGCCGCAGGTCGGCCATCGGGCCCTCGGACCTGAGGGCCTCGTTCAGCTCGAAGGAGCGGGTCGACCCATCGGAGTGGACGAGCCGGGCCATGGAGTTGGCGGCGATGTCGAGCTGCACGCCCTTGGCCATGGCGATGGCGTCTCGGATCGTAATCCCGTCCCGGAAGGGGAAGTACCCGGGCTCCTGGACCGCGCCCAGTACGCTGACTCGGTCGGCGCCGTACTCGATCACCCGCACCAGCACGTGGGGGTCGACGAACTGCCCGGCGTCGATGAGCCCCTGGCGGATCTCCTCGGCTACCTGGGTCGTCGTCCGGCCCTGGGCCACGAGGTCTCCGACGAAGGTCACGGAGATGCGTCCATCGGGCCCCACGGTCAATGATCCGGCGCCGACCTGGGGAAACTCGGCGGGCTCCTCGGGCACGATGATCTGGAGCACGTCGTACTTCCCTATGCGGTAAGCCTCGGGCGCCTCGACCTGGCCCAGTGCCAGGGAAGTGACGATAAGTAGGGGAACCACGAGCGGCACACCTCCGGCGGGATCTCTCCAGGACGTATGATACCGCGCACGCACTCCGGCGGCGCGGGCCGTCCAGCCTGTTTCTCTTCCCCTTGTCCTGCGGTCCTCCTGCCCAGGCCGGGGCAACGGCTTGCGGGCGGGGAGGGCCTGGGGATACACTCAGGCGCCTTCCGCGCGCCCATCCAGCATGGACGCCGCTGGGACGCCTCAGGAGGCCGCTATGCGCCATCGCGTCCAGTCAGACACGTCCGAGGAGCCCACCGGCTCCGGCGTCGACGGACACGACCTGACCGTTGGCAGCATCCCCCGTCATCTGATCCGCTTCTGCCTGCCCATGCTTGCCAGCAGCGGCATCCGCAACGCGTACGACGTGGTGAACGGGATATGGGTGGGCAAGGGGCTGGGCACCGAGGCCATGGCGGCCATCACCACGGGCTGGCCCGTCTTCTTCTTCCTCGTCTCCGTCGCCATTGGCCTGACCACGGCGGCCAACATCCTGGTGGCACAGGCTTACGGGGCCAAGGACTGGGCACAGGTGCGGCGGATCGTTCGCACCTCTGTCGTCCTCGTGGCCGTTGCGGGGGGGGTGTTCATAGCGAGTGGCGAGCTGACCGCGGAGGCGATCTTCGCCCTTCTCCAGACCCCCGATAACGTCTTCCCCCTGGCCGTCGGCTATCTGCGCGTCTACCTGATCAGCATCATCCCGACCTTCGGCATCTTCCTCCTGGCGGCCCTGCTACGGGGTGCGGGTGACGCCACGACACCCCTCTACTTCCAGGCTGGCGGCCTGCTCCTGGCTTGTGGGCTCGACCCAGTTCTCATGTTCGGCTGGCTGGGCTTCCCGGCATATGGCCTGATGGGAACGGCCTATGCTCTGATCGTATGCCAGACACTGGCCTTTACCGCTATGGCCCTCTACCTGGCCCGGAGGGATCATCTTGTCTCGCCACCATGGCTCAGGCTCAGGGCCGACGGGCCCACGGCATGGCTCCTCCTGAAGATCGGGGCGCCCGTGGCCGTGCAGCAGTCCTTGGTCTCGACGGCCATCTTGGCCGTGGTCGCCATGGTGAACGGGTTCGGTGATGCCGCGGCCGCTGCCTACGGTACATCATGGCGGATCGAGGGGTTCGCCTTGCTACCGGCCCTGACCATTGGCGCGGCCGTATCGAGCGTCGCGGGCCAGAACATCGGGGCACATCGGTACGATCGTGTGCGGGAGATCTTCCGCTGGGCCCTTGTCTTCAGTGGGAGCATCACCGTGGCGGCGGGGATTCCCATGATGCTGTTCCCCCATGGCCTGCTTAGGGTCTTCATCGACGACCCCGAGGTCGTACAGATCGGCGCAGGTTACCTGATCCGAGTTGCGCCCAGTTACATCTTCTTCGCCATCATGTTCGTGAGCAATGGCGTCATCAACGGTGCCGGCCATACCCTAATGACGACACTCATCAGCGTGGTTAGCCTCTGGGGGGTGCGCGTGCCGGCGGCGTACCTGATCTCCACCCACATGGGTACGGTCGAAGGCGTGTGGTGGGGCATTATTATCGGTTTCGGCACCGGCGCCACGCTGAGCTTGATCTACTACCTGACCGGGCGCTGGGAGAAGCCCGTGGGGGTGGCCGCGGCGGAGGCGGACACGGCCTGAGGGCCAGCGGCGGGCCGGTGCCCCTCGACGGCGAGGCTTCGTCGCTTCGTGGCTACGCCCACCCGGGGAGGCTTCGTCGCTTCGCGGCTACGCCCGCCCGCGGGGGGGCCAGAGCGCCGAAGGAACCTACGACAGCCGCTCCAGCAGCCATGCCACGTTCGCGCCCAGGTTCTTCATCGTTCTGACGCCCTCTTCGTCCTGGGCGACCTCGCCCTTCTCTAATGCCACCGAGAGGTTCCAGTAGGTCGAGCCCGGCACGATCATCTCCTGGATCAGGAAGAAGTGGTTCATGGTGTCGAACACGTGCACGGCGCCGGCCCGCCGCACGGCGACCACGCCCGCGCCCACTTTCCGCTTGAGTAGCCGCCCGCTTTGGATGGATACGAAGCCCGCTCGGTCGATGAGGCCCTTCATCTC
>WJIW01000038.1 GCA_014730065.1 Armatimonadia bacterium
CGCCCGTCGTCGACGGCCTCCTGAAGGGCGATGGGGATGGAGGCCGCGGAGGTGTTGCCGTACCGGTCCACATTGGAGACGATGCGCTCGGGAGGGATGCCGAACCGCTCCCGGGCCGACTGGGTGATGCGCTCATTGGCCTGATGGGGGACGAGCAGAGCCACGTCGTCGGTGGTGTAACCCGCCTTCGCCAGGGTCTTCTCGCAGGTCTGGCCCATGATCCGGGTGGCGAAGACGTAGACATCCCGCCCGCGCATCCGGACGGAGTGGTCGTGGGCATCGACGGTCTCGTGGGACGCGGGGTTCTTCGAGCCTCCGGCGGGCTGCCAGAGGATGGTGGGGTCGGCGCCGTCCGAGCCCAGGTCCCAAGCGAGCATGCCCTCGTCGCCCTCGCCCGCGCCCTCGACGACGGCCGCGCCGGCGCCGTCGCCAAAGAGCACACAGGTATTGCGATCGGTGTAGTCGGTGATCCGGCTGAGGCACTCGGCGCCGATGCACAGGACCTTCTTGACGGCTCCCGTGCGGATCATCTGCTCGGCCACCACCAGGGCGTAAATCCAGCCCGTGCAGCCGGCGGAGACGTCGAAGGCGAAGCCGCCGATCCCCAGGGCGCTCTGGACGAGGCACGCGGCGGCAGGGAAGGGATAGTCGGCGGTGATCGTCGCCATGATGACCGCGTCGATCTCGCCCGGCTCGGCTCCGGCCTGCTCCATGGCCTTCCGCGAGGCCGCGATGGCCAGGTCCGAGGTCGCCTGGTCATCGGCGACGATTCGGCGCTCCCGGATCCCCGTCCGGGTCACGATCCAGTCATCGGTGGTATCGACCATCTTCTCAAGCTCGGCGTTGGTCAGCACCTTCTCGGGCACCTCTACACCCAAGCCGGTGATTTTCGCTCCGACCCATGCCATGCCGCACAGTCCCTTCTGATCGAGGTAGTACGCGGGAAGGCGCCTGATTCGTGCAGGGGCGGCGGATGTGGGAAAGGCTTCCCCCGGGCTCGGGGCTCTACCCCGGGTCTCCGTTCTCCGGCGTCTCGTCCACAGCGGCGGCCGCGGCTTCACGTATGTGCTCCACGACCTGCTTGTCGTGCGTCTCCCGTGCTACTCCAATGGCATTGGCGACGGCGACGTGATTCGACCGTCCGTGGCCCACGATGAGGATCCCCTGGACGCCGAGGAGTGCCGCGCCGCCGTGAGCATCGTACTTCAGCGAGGAGAACACGCGGCGCAGCAGAGGCCGGGCCAAGAGGCCGACCATGCGCGTCCACGGGCTCCGATCAAACCCCGCACGTATCGCTTCCCCGGTGAAGTCGGCGAAGCCTTCAAGAGCCTTCAGCATCACATTGCCCACGAAGCCATCGCAGACGGCCACGTCTACCTCGCCCCGGAGCATGGCATCGGGCTCGCGGTTGCCCACGAAGCTCAGGTTCGAGGCCGCCAGTAGCTTATGGGTCTTCTTGTACAGCTTGCTTCCCTTGCCCGCCTCCTCGCCATTGCTCAGGAGGCCAACTCGGGGAGTGGGCACCTCGAAGACGTCTTGGGCGTACGTGGAGCCCATGTGAGCGAACTGGAGCAGGATGCCCGGCGTGCAGTCAGCGGTGGCGCCTGCGTCGACCAGCAGGAAGGGCGTTCCGTTGGTGGTGGGGACAGCCAGGCCGATGGCGGGGCGCTTGATCCCCTCGATGCACTGAAGGAAGCTGGCTCCTGCGGCCATGGCCGCGCCCGTGTTGCCCATGGAGAGGGCGGCATCGGCCTTACCCTCCTTCACCAGGAGCGCCGTACGTGACATGGACGAGTCCAGGCGCCTGAGAACTTGCAGCCCCGACTCGTCCATTCGGATGTAGTCCTCGGTGTGCTCGATGGTGACTCGGTCGGCGAGCTCGCCAGCCGTGCCTGGAGGGAAGCATGGGCGGATGAGGGACTGATCGCCGACGAGGATGACTTCCACGTCGTGCTCGCGGGCCCCCTCGACGGCCCCTCGGACTATGGGCTCGGGTGCATTGTCCCCTCCCATAGCATCAACGGCGACGCGCATGCGCACCTCCACCGACCGACGCCCGTACCCGGCCCCGGCCAACCCCGGGAGAGCGTGCTAGCTCTCCTTGACCTCCATCACCGCGCGGCCCATGTAGTAGCCGCACTCGGGGCACGCGACGTGACGGGTCTTGTAGCCCTCGCAGTTCGGGCAGATCTGCAGGTTCGGTGCGGGGAGCTTCCAGTTCGCCCGGCGCTTGCGCGAGCGGGCCTTGGAGTGTCTACTCTTGGGAAGAGCCATCGTCTGGTCTCCTTAGCGGTCTACGCGGCCCTCCGGGAGCGGCCGCGGATTCGCGTTCTGACAAGCAGAAATCGGCGCCCCCTCGAGGAGAGCGCCAATGGGGTAGCCATCGGACAAGTGACCGGCAGTCTACGCCTTGGCCCACGCCGTGTCAACGATCGGGTAGTCGGGAGCGGTGAGAGCGTTACATCGCCGGCCCGGGGCTTGCCTCGCCGGCGCCATCGGTCTGCCGGGCCTGGTGCTCGGCCCGCTGCCGGCCCACGGATTCCAGAAGCTGCACCGCCCGGCTCGTGCTGCCCGCCCGCTCCCAGTTGATCGCGGCGTGCTCGAAGTGCTTCACGCGCTCGAAGGCTCTGGCGGCCTCCTCCCACTCGTCAGCTCGCTCCCACGCCTCGGCGGCGCGCATGACTTCTCCGGCTCGCTCGCAGCGCTCGGCGTGCTCCATCATCGCCTTCTTGGCCATATAGTCATCGCCCGCTCGCTCCCAGGCCTCACTGGCCTCGACCCACTTCGACGCCGCCTCCAGGTCTCGGGCAAGGGTAGAGGCTGCAACGCGTAGCCGCTCATCGTCGCCCGCCAGCTCCCATGCGACGATGGCTGAGGTCCAGTCCTCGGCCCTCTCGCAGGCCTCGGCCTGGGCATGGCATGCCGCCCGGGCCCGCTCCTCATCTCCGGCTGTCTTCCAGGCATCGGCGGCGTCAAGCCAGAGCTCGCGCTCCTCGCACCGCAGGGCGTGCTGACGGTACGCCTCCCCGCTCTCGGTGTCCTTGCCGGCCTCAAGCCAGGCGGCCGCGGCCTCCACCCATTCCGCTCGCTGCTCGCATTCCCGGGCGTAGTTGGCCATGGCTTCCTTGGCTTGCTTGGACCGTCGCGCGGCGCGCCACGCCCGGGCGGCCTCCTTCCACAATCCGTCAGCGGCCAGTCCTAGGGCCTCCTGATGCGCCTCCGCGCGAGCGGCCAGGGCGTCCTCCCCGGCTCGGCGCCACGCGGCGATGGCCTTGTCCCATTCGTGGCGCAGCTCGTGGGCTTGGGCTTCTGCACAGATCCCGCACACGTCGGCCTTGGCGGGGTTGCCCGCTCGGCGCCACGCCTCGGCGGCCTCGGGCCACTGGCCCGCTTCGGCGAGCTCCAGTGCATCGGCGACGGCTTGGGCTCGGGTGGCGCGGTCATCGAAGCCTCCCTGCATCCACAGGCTGCTGGCCTCGCGCCACCGCTCGTTCTCCTCCATGGCTGCCGCGCCCGCTGCGTGAAGGGCGGCGTCGGCCAGCTCCCGGTCGCCACACTTCTGAAAGGCCCGGGCAGCCTCGTCCCAGTCCTCCTTGCGCGAGCAGGTTTCGGCGTACCGTCTCCAGCAGTTCACGGCCCGAGCGGCCATGCCGGCTCCACGCCACAGATCGGCGGCGGCCTTCAGGTCGCCGGAGTGCTCCAAGCTGGCGGCTTCGCCCGCCCGGGCCGCGAGCCTGGCACGCTTGGCCTGGCCCGCGAAATGCCATGCCTCGACGGCCTCGGACCACTTCTCGCTGGCCTCGCAGGCCTCGGCGTGGTGAGCATGGGCCTTCTGGGACTTGGCGTCCTTGCCCAGCCGCTGCCAAGTATGGGCCGCGTCCAGCCAGTCCTCATTGGCCTCGCACTGGTCGGCGTGCTTGTTCAGGGCATGCCGTGCCCGGCGGGTCTCGTCGGTCTTCTCCCAAATGGCCGCGGCTTCGAGCCACTTGCCCTGGGCCTCCAGCGCCTCGGCGTCGCCGGCGGCCCCCAGGGCTCGCCTGGGTGGGCTCTCCTTCTGTCGCGCTAGCTTGGAGAGGGAGTACAGGATGCCGGCGATAAGGGCGACGGCAACGATGGTGACGACATATTGCATAGGGTGTCCCCCTTCGCGAGCGGCGCGGCCGCCGTGTTTGGTCGCTCCACCACGCAGGGCATCCGCCCGCCAAGAAGAACTCCACTGACCAAACTACCGATGATATGCCATAGCCGAGGGGAGTCACGGCATGGGAATACGAGAAGGCCTGAGAATGTCTCGGCGCGACTGTCTGGCAGCGCTGGGTGCTAGTCTGGCTGTCAGCGCCTTGGCGGATGGGGCGATGCTTGTGGAGGAGCCAGAGGGCAAGGCGCCGACGGGGATGGTCGTGGTGCCCGGAGGGACGTTCGTCATGGGCACGGCCAGGCAGGAGGCGCACCGGCTGGCCGTTGGCGGGGGCTACCACCCGTCGTGGCTGTCGGGCGAAGTGCCCGAGCGGGAGGTACCGGTGGCGACCTTCGCCATCGATATCTACCCCGTGACCAACGGCCAGTTCGCCGAGTTCTGCCGGGACACGGGCTACGCGCCGCGCATGCACTGGAACGCCGACGAGCCGCCGGCGGACATCGCCGATCATCCCGTCGTGTTCGTGGACCTCGCCGACTGCGGAGCGTACGCCCAGTGGGCCGGCAAGCGCATTCCCACCGAGGCGGAGTGGGAGAAGGCCGCGCGGGGCACCGATGGCCGGCGGTACCCGTGGGGCGATGAATGGGACCCGGGCGCCTGCCACTGGCGGCGCGATCCGTACCAGGTGACGACCACGGCGCCCGTGACGGCCTATCCCGAAGGCGTCAGCCCGTACGGCTGCCACCAGATGACTGGCAACGTGGCCGAGTACTGCGCCGACGGCCCCGGCCCCGGCGCGGCCTTCATCAAGGGCGGGGCATGGATCAACGAGGACCCCATCAACCTCCGCCCCGCCGCCCGGAACATGAGCGGGTTCGCGAACAACCAAACGGCCTTCTACGGGTTCCGCTGCGTCGCGGGGGTGATCTAGATGGCCCGCATTCAGCTTACCCCATCGCCGGGGCATATGGGCTGTAGCGCTACCGGGATCGAGGTGTTCCCGGGCGACCGGTTCGGGTTCGGTGTGCCCGAGTCCATCGGCGACGCCGCCAGGCCCGTGTGGTTCGGCGCCGTTGAGCCCCATTGGAACGAGCTGGACGATGGCGCGTGGGAGCAGGTGGGGCGCTTGGAGGACGAGCTGTCCTACCGGATCACCATGACGCCCCTCGACGATCATGTGGACCTGGCCGTGGAGGTCACCAACGAGTCCGACCGGATCTGGGAGCAGGCCATGGCCTTCAACTGCTTCCAGTGCGGCGGGGTGCCAGAGATCGCCGATCATGAGTGCTTGCGCCACTGGGTCGCCACCGACGGGGTGCTGACGCCCCTGATCGAGCTGCCGAGGGTCTTCGGGCCCCGGCCGACGATTCAGCTCTACAACGTGGAGGGCGCCCCCATGGCTGCCGAGGTGCCCTTTGTGAGCAACTTCCAGGCCACGCCGGAGGGGGTCGTCCTGGAGCCGTGGATGGCCATTCGGTCCAGGGACGGCAAGCGTCTGGCGGTGACGGCTTCCCAGCCCTGCCTGACCCTGTTCCAAAACATGGAGTACTCCTGCATCCACGCTTCCCCCTGGATGGGCCGGCTTGCGCCTGGCGAGTCGGGCCAAGCCTTGAACCGGGTCTACTTCGTCGAGGCGTCGCTGGAGGACTGGCACGCTCGGTACAGGGAGGAGCTCGGGTAGGCCGCTCCCCGATGGTTGACCGGCGGCTGCGGCTCCCCTATGGCCGCAGCCGCTCCACCGTCGTCAGTGGCGGACCGGCGATGCGCTCGAAGGCCTCCCGGCCCGCCACGTGATGGCCCGCATGAAGGATGATGGCTGCCCGTACATGGGCGAGCTCGGGCGCCGGCCGGGCAACGAGCTCCACTTCGGCATAGCGAACCGGACCGCGGACCATCCGCTCGAAGGGCCAGAACCCTTGGCGCACGTGGGTGAGGTCGGAGGCTTCGAGCAGGCCCACGGTCCATGCTTCCGCATTGGCCGGTACGGGGCTCTGGAGGAAGGTGAGGGTGGGGGGCACATCGACCGACTCTCGCCAGCCGAAGTGGGGATGCTCCTCATCGAGCTCAGCGACGATGCCGACCCAGTTCGGTGTCGTCTTGGTCAGGTCGCCGCGATCCAGCCGCACGTCGAGGGCGACCAGCTCGTCGGTGCCCATCCATGGGCGGTCCACCTCCGATTCCACCACAAACCACGGCATGTCGGCCACGAAGGTATAGCGCTGGGTTGCCTCCAGCGGCTCCATGCTACGGGCCTCCACGACGATGACCGGGGTGCCGCTCTCACCCGCCAAGATGCGCAGCCGGCCGACTCCATCGCGCTGCCACGTCAGGTCATCCACGACGCTCCGCCCGTCTCCGTGTGTGACGCCGAGATTGGGCGGAAGCTGATAGAGCCCAGCCCCGGCGCCGAAGGTGCCCGCGCCGTAGTCGTGGCCCGTCGCTCGGGAGACCAGGCGCGTCACGGTGCCGCCTCGGGCCTCACTCAGGGTCAGGCGGTAGAAGGCGTTCTCGATGGTGATCGATCCCTCGCCGGAGCCGAGGGCCTCGCTGGTGACTGACAGGTCTGCGGCGGGCGGCTCGTCGGAACCCGAGCACAGGAACAGGCAGCGGCCGGCACCCGCGGGGATCGTCGTCAGCGCGTGAAGGGTCTCGCCGACCCAGGCGTGGGGCACCAGCTCGGAGCCGGCATCGCGCAGAGTGACCGTCCGGGGATCGATGCCCCGGCCCGCCAGGTCGAAGGCCAGGTGGACGGGGCCGTCGCCGAAGCCGCCTTGGTCGTACGCCACGAGCTTCCATTGGGCGCAGAGAGGCACCGCCGCTCGGGGCTCAGTGGCTACCGGTACCGTGGCCTCGGCGGACAGCTTGAGGCCGGTGCACTCGTATGTGATCTGGACGGGTCGGTGGTCCAG
>WJIW01000327.1 GCA_014730065.1 Armatimonadia bacterium
ATCAGGAACAGAGACACAACCAGAACACACAGGAGGCGCGAGGGGGCGGGTACCTCGGAGTTGCCATGGGATCACTTCCCACCATCGGACAGGATCGAGCCCGCGAGGCGCACTCGTCGTCCGTCCCCATTGCCCTGGCCCACTATCGGTTTCTCTGCTGCGGGCAGCATGACCTTCCGCACAATCCAGACGTCGCCACAAAAATCAGCGGCCCGGACCGGAGTCCACATGCCCCTTGACAACCGGCAGCTTTCGGGCGGCGCCCCGGACCCGGCCATCGAACCGTCCGAGCCAGCCGCGCCTTAGTGCCAGCAGCAGCGCGAGGATGATCAGCAGCTTCAGCGTCAGGCCCGCGCCGCTTCCGAGCAGAACCCACTTCATGATGATGCCTCCTGGCCGCGGATGACCCCCTGCGATAGACTAGAGGCATCCGCGCACGGCTACGGGTAGCCCCGGCCAGCCGGCGCGCGGGCCTCATCTGGTGTTTGGCGGATCCCCGGGATCCTATGGGAGGACAACAGGATGGACTTCTTCGAGACACTCAAGGCACGGCATTCGATCCGGAAGTACGTGGAGGGCGCGAAGGTTGAGGAGTCAGCACTCACGGCGATCCTCGAGGCCTGCAACGCCGCCCCATCGGCCGGCAATCTCCAAGGCTACCGCATCATCGTGGTCCGCTCCGATGACCAGAAGAGCGCCGTGGCCGAGGCCGCGTACGGGCAGACGTTCATCACCAATGCGGGTGTGCTGCTGGCCTTCGTCGCCGACTTCTCCGTCTCCGCCGAGCGGTACGGCGACCGGGCCCAGCTCTATGCGATTCAGGACGCCAGCATCGCCGCCACCGTGGCGTGCTACGCGGCCACCGACCTGGGCCTGGGCACCTGCTGGATCGGCGCCTTCGATGACGACCAGATGGCAAAGGTCCTGGGCGTGCCCGAGGGGTCTCGGCCCGTCGCTGTCATCGCCGTGGGCAAGCCCGATCAGTCACCCTCGGGCCGCAGCCGCCGACCCCTGGACGACATCGCACGCGAAGGCAAGTACGACGGCCCCGGCTTCGGCGGGGCGTAGCTGCCATGCCTGGCCACGGGGCGGCAGGGCTCCATGCGGTCAGCGCAAGGAGGGGCCGCATAGGGCGAACCGCCGAAGGCGGTGAGACCCTATCCGGCCCAGTATCCCACCCGGATCAGACCTCCAGCGCCGTAACCGCCAGGCCCTCGCCTTGGCGGTCGAGCTGGCAGACCCACTCGCCCTCGGCGTTCAGTACGCCGGTGGGGCAGTTGTTGGGCTCCTCGCCGCCTACGTTCGAGGTCACGATGGCGATGGCGTGGAGCCAGGCATAGGTCTCCAGGTGGGCCGTGTGCCATTTCAGGTACCGCTGATCGAACCCCGAGTTGATCGAATGGAAGATCACCTGGGCCCCCATGGCTTTGAGGCGCTGCACGAGATGCGGGTCGTCCCTCGGCGAGGGTGGGGTGCACCAGAGGTCATTGCAGATGAGGACACCGAAGGCCAGCTCGCGGGCACGGAAGACCTGAGGGCCGCCTCCCGCGACACACCACTCCAGGTCACCCGACGTGGGAACCGTCTTGCTGTGAGCGCCCACGTATCCCCCGGCCTCGTCGTAGATCCTCACCTGGTTGTAGGTGGACTGGCCGTCCCGGAAGCTGGTACCCACCAGGACCACCGTATCGGCTCGGTCGGCGGCTTCGGCGATGCTCTCCAAGCCGTGCTGAATCTCGCGCTGGTCGAACTCCCCATGGTACCCGCTCAGCACGCATTCGGGCAGCAATAGGAAGTCGGCCGCTGCCTCCCTCGCCCGGTCGATGGTCTCCAGGATCCGAGGCAGATTCTGAGACGCGGAGTGGTGGACGGCCATCTGCGCCGTGGCGATGCGGAAGCCCATGCTCATCGGATGCCCTCCTCAGTCCGCCTCGGCTTCGGCCATCCGCACCGTGGGATCGCCCAGGATGTTCCAGAAGTACGCGCGCTTCCGGCCGATGTCGTTGTCGGTGAAGAGGCCAGGGTCATCGGCCTCGACTTCGAAGTAATGGCGCCACACATCACCCATGGTGCCGCCGCCGCCGAGGACCGACCACATCTCCCGAGGCTCATCGTAGAACACCTTGGAGCGGCCGATCAGGGCCAAGCCGCTCAGGTGGAACAGAAAGCACTCGGCGCCTTGCCAGTGGCCGTAGTCGGGATGGTTGTAGGGAAGAGTCTCGGCGCCGGCCACCTTGGTGCCCTCGCAGCTCGTGTAGAGCCAGATGGAGCCCACATCGGGCACATGGCCGCTCTCGTACAGGCTTCGAGTGATGGCGAAATCCAGCTTGCCCGGTGTGCTGATCCCCGGCGTGAGGACGGCGCCGTCATGCCTCCAGCTCCAGAGCTTGGGTCCGCAGGCGGCTTCGAGGGCGGCCACGTCGGGAGCCTCGGCCCAGGTGCAGCCCCACGGGTCGCCGTGGGCCTTCATGGAGCGGATCACGGCGGGCCGCTTGAGCCATTCGACGACCTCTAGCAGATGCATGTCTTCCCGCACGTCCTCGTAACCCTCGGGTGGTGCGTCCTTCAGGTCGGCGAAGGCTGCCCGGATGGCCGGAATGGCTGATCCCCATCCCGTTCCGAT
>WJIW01000328.1 GCA_014730065.1 Armatimonadia bacterium
TGCCCGAGATCTCCGTCAGCCAGTAGTCGGGCTCTCGCTCGTAGTTGAATGACTCGCCGAACCACAGCCGGTCGATGTACGGGAAGAACTCCATGTACTGGTTCGCGGGCTGAATGGAGAAGCCGGTGTTGGAGTGGAGGTCGATCAGGGAGTCCGGCCGCTGCCTCTTGAGGATCTTCCGAACACGCTTCAGGATGCGCCGGTCGAAGGAGACGTCATCCAGGTACAGGCCGTCGATCCCCACCTCCCGGGCGAGCCAGTCCAGCCCCTCCAGGTAGTAGTTGTACCATCGCGACTCGCCGCTATTAACGATGGCCGCGCACGGCTCGGGATCGAGGGGCTGGTACCACGCCGGCGTGTAGTCGCCATGGAGGTGCTCCCGGAGCCAGGGATAGCCGCCGTCGTCGCCCGGCGCGATCACCTCGTCATCGAGCATGAGCAGGGCGGGCATCTCGCGCACGTGGTTGGTGAGCTCCCTGAGGGTGTAGTAGATCTTCACCCTCAGGTCGTGCTCGTGGGCCTGGCGGATGTACTCGGCCATGGCCTCCGTCTCGATGAAGGGGTAGTTGATGTAGGGGTTGATCGCGTTGCCGTGGTGGACGTTGACCACATTGGCTCCCGTCTGGACGATGTCCTCGATGGGCGCCGTGTGATGGTAGTAACGGGTCCGGAAGTGAGAGGCCGGGTCGAGGGGCTTCACGGGGGTGATGAGGAGGGCGAACTCCAGCTCCAGCTCCTCACCGGCGGCCAGCTCCGTGGGCCCGGTGAAGGCCCTGGCGATCACGGCGCCGTCGTCCTCGAAGATCCGGCAGCCGCCCGCGCCGCCGTTGTGCCAGGCCGCCGGCGGGTCGAGCTGGCCGAGGCGCCAGTACAGGTTCGCCATAGGCCCGGTGTAGTCGGCGCCCCGCAGCTCGAGCTGCACGCCGGCATCCACATCGCCGATCCAGAAGCTGTCGAAGTACGCCGACGCGTCCCAATGCCACGACCACTCCTCCGGCCGCCGCCCGCCGTCGTGGCCGATGCCCATCAGGTAGGTGGCCGTCTCGGGCCTGAGCGGGATGTCCAGGCGGAGGTCATCCAGGGCGAGCTGAGAGTCGGCCCGCAGCCCGAGCCGGATGGTCATGTGGCCATCCATCTCCAGGCGGCCGCGCGTGGTGATCGACAGATCGCCGGTGGCGGAGGAGGATTCCCACTCCACGGCCCCCGGAGCTTGATGGGTGTAGTCCACATCGCGCCGGGTGAAGCGAAGCGCGTGGCCGTCGACAACGGGCGCAACGGACACGGCACCAGCGAGAAGGGCCTCATCGCCGCAGCGTATCTCGGCTGGCAGTCCGCCACGGCCGAGGGTGATCTCCCGGCCGAGGAGGCTCAGGCTCCGGCCCCGGGTCTCGATGGGGATGTACGGCTCGACCAGCTCGTCATCGAGGGCGATGGTGGAATCCAGCCACCTAAGGCGTGAGAAGCGCCACAGCTCGTCGTCGCCATGGGCCTCGACCACCTCGGGCAGCACCTCGATGGTCAGGGGGACCGTCGTGGGCTGCGCGTCCTGGGCCCGAAGGACGGCCTCGCCGGTGTAGATTGCGGGTGCGGCGTCCTCGGGGATCAGCGCGCCGCACCAGAGGGCCCGCACCTCTCCCTCGGGCACCACGACGCGCTTCGTGAGGGGCTCGCCCGTCCAGTCGGTGCCACCGGTGTTGATGCACGTGAAGGCGCTCGAAGGGAGCCGCTCGCCCGACGGGCTGACGAGGTCGCTGATCGCCACGGTCACGTCCCGCAGCTCTCGGCGCGCGGCCCATACGGCGAGCTGGAAGGGGTAGAACTCGCCACGCAGTGCCTCGCCCTCGAGGCCAGCCGCAGGGCCGTCGCGCCAATCGCGGGGCAAGTCACGGAGCATCCACACGGGCCGCTGGCGAGTCTCGGGGAAGACGAGGTACGAGGCTCCCGGGTAACGCGCCAGAAGCGCCTCGCGCTCGGCTTCGGTCATGATGATCTTCATGGGGTCGAGGCGGCTGAACGCGGTGCGAGCCTGGATCTCGATGACCTCCGCCACCGGCAACCCCTCGCCAGCTTGATCTCCGTCCAGGCCATGCCGAGCGACCCAGCCGGGGTCTGCCTCGTACTCGGGCGGCAGGTACCCGCCCACGTAGCCCCCGAAGTAATCCTGGGGGGCGAAGGGGAGGTAGTAGACGTGGTAGCGTCCCGGGCCCTCGCTGGGCCGGAAGGCGATGATGCCCTCAGCGCGCGAGAGCGATAGCGGCTGCACGTCGGCCATCTGGCCCCCGGAAGCCTCGTGGACCACGACGACGCGCTTGGTCTCGGGGTCGCGGTCGCGGCGCCGCCACGGGATACGCACGACCGCCGCCTCGCCAGGCTCGGTGACCTCGACCACCGCGCGGTAGTTGCCGTACTCGGCGGGCCATGGCTCGGCGGCCACGCTATAGGGCGGCTCCTGAGCCGTCGCCTCCCCGCCCATCAAGCTCGCCAGAACCACCGCAGCCACCACAAGCAGAGCGCTTGCCGTCATGTTCTCCACTGTCCTCGCCTCCAGAGGTGGCAGAGGTTCGGCCCGGCCGCGGCGGGCTCCTGGCGAGAGGGGGGAATAAGCGGCGCCCCGGCGAATGGCCTGGAGCCATTGACAGAAGCGCTTCCCGGTGAAGAGCCCTGGGGCTCTGCTCCAGACCCATGGGAGGGCGTAGCCGCGAAGCGGCGTAGCCCCGCCGGCAGAGGGTGCCGCTCTGCACTCCCTCGGGTCTCCACCGGTGGGGACAACAACGCCCCCTCCGGCGCAGGCCCTAGCAGACGAACAAGTGGGACCATCTGAGCGGGATGGCACGCAGACCGAGGGCTTGACAGGAAGTGGCTTCCTAGAAACGCTCTAGCCGTAGGACGCGGATCCGCCGCCGGAGTCGATGCCTCGTGCCCGATACCACCCGAGTCGATCTTCACTGCCACTCCCACTACAGCGACGGGGTCTTGGAGCCCCGGGAGGTCGTGGAGCGGCTGGCCGAGGGCGGCGTGACCTTCGCGGCGCTGACGGACCACGACTCCATGGAGGGCACCGAGGAGTTCCGGGAGGCGGCGCTCCGGGAGGGCATCGGGTGCGTGACGGGTGTGGAGCTGACGGTGCTCCTCGACGGCCGGGAGGCCCATCTGCTCGGCTACGGGCTGGATCCCGCCCATCCCGAGCTTCGGGCCACGCTTCGCAGCCAGCGTCAGGCCAGGACCCCGTCGGCCCAGAGCGTGAGCCGCGCCGTCCGGTCCCAAGGCGGCTTGGAGCCGGTTGAGGAAGCCGCCAGCGCGGCTCCCAACGGACGCCTGGCGATGGCTCCGGCCATCGAGCTGATCCACCGAGCGGGGGGGCGGGCCTTCATCGCCCATCCGCTATGGCTGGTGGATGACCCAGCGGAGCTGCCCCCTCTTCTGGAGCGGCTGAAGGCCATGGGCCTGGATGGCATGGAGGCACTCTACGGCCCCTACCCGAGCGATCAGCGCACAGCACTGCTGGAGATGGCCGACGAGCTGGGTCTGCTCGTGAGCGCGGGCACGGACCTCCACGAGCGCAGGGGCGAGGGCCAGGATTACGGTATCGACATGCCGTCCGGCTTGTGGCGGCGGTTTCGGGACGCGGTCATCGCCCGGGCCCATGGGAGTCCCGAGCCGGGCCCTGCGGCGAGCCAAGGGTCGCCCGCTCCCCGCCCTAGCTTTGTGCTTCAGATCGTCGTGCCAACGGTTCTTGCCCTGATCCTCTTCGTGGCTGCCATGTTCGGATTCGTGCTTCCCACCACCGAGCGGAGCCTGCTGAGCCAGAAGCGCGACACCATCCGCGAGCTGACCAATGCGGCGTGGTCCGTTGTCGCGGCGTACGAGCGGGACGTCCGGGAGGGCCGGCTGACCGAGGCGGAGGCCAAGCGGCTGGCCCTGGATCGCGTCGAGTCCCTGCGGTACGGCGAGGAGGGGAAGGACTACTTCTGGATCCAGGACTTCACCCCCCGGATGATCATGCATCCGTACCGGGAGGACTTGGAGGGTGAGGATGTCTCGGACTTCACCGATCCCACTGGAGCCAACATCTTCGTGGAGTTCGCCGAAGAGGCCCGCAGAGAGGGTGGCGGCACCGTCGACTACGTGTTCCAGTGGAAGGACGATCCCACGCGCCTCGCGCCCAAGGAGTCGTACGTGCGGGCTTTCGAGCCCTGGGGCTGGGTCATCGGAACCGGGCTCTACACCGACGATGTAGCCCGGCAGATCGCGCTCATCAAGCGGAGCCTGGTCTACGCATCGGGCGGAGTGGTCGTTGCCGTCGCATTGCTGCTGCTGTACGCGATCCGGCAGAGCGGACGGATCGAGAGCCGGCGGCTGGAGGCCGAGGAGGGCCTGGCCCAGTCGCGCGAGCGGTACCGGGCCCTGGTCGAAGCCACCACCGAGGGCGCCCTGATGGTTCTCGATGGGCGGTGCCGATACGCCAACCCCGTCATGCTCCGAATGCTCGGGCACAACCGAAGCGATCTGCCTCTGCTCGAGCTGGAGGACGTGCTGCCCCGGAGCGAGGACAACGCCGCCGCCTGGGAGGCCATGGACCGGGTCTCGGAGGGGAGCGAGCCGCCGCCTCAGATCCGGGGCGTCCTGCGCCCTCGCGATGGCGCGCCGCTGGAGTGCACCCTGGCGATCAGCCGGATCAGCATCGCGGGGCGGCCCGGGCTCATCGTGCTGGCCAGACCCCTGGGGTCGGGCACCGGTGCCTTGGGCGCGGCGGACGTCGACGATGCCCGCCGCCACGAGATCCTGGGTCGGGTCGCCGAGTCGATCCCCGTGGGCGTCTTCCGGGCTCGGGCCAGCCGGGTGGGTACGCTGCTCGAATGCGGCGAGGCGGCGGCTCGCATCCTGGCGGCGACCGATCCAGCGACCGATGATGCTCTGTCACTGTCGCGGATCTTCCCGAGCAGGGAGGCCTTCGGGCGTTTCCTGGAGTCCGTTCGCACCGACGGCTGGGCCTCCGAGCGGCTCCAGCTCCCCACGGCCGACATGGCCACCCGCACGGTTGTGGTTACCGCCCGTCTCGCCCATGACGACCGTAGCGATGAGCCGGTCCTGCATGGCCGCATCGAGGACATCACCGATCGGGTGCGCCAGGAGCGTGAGAACGAGGCAGCCGTCGAGCGGCTTCAGAGCACGCTTCTGTTCCTCCATGACCCCGTCGGGCAACTGAGCCGGACGGCCGTGGATGTGGCTCTGGAGGCCACGGTGGCCGAGGCGGCCAAGGCCATGGTGGGGTCGGGGGCCAGCGCGGCCCTCGTCCATGCGGCCGAGGGGCAGGCGGTGGGGATCTTCACCGATGCCGACCTGCGCTCCCGAGTGGTTGCCGCTGGGCGGGATCTGGCCACTCCGGTGTACCGGGTGATGACCTCTCCCCTGGAGACCATCGACGACGGCGCGGCGGTGTACGAAGCGCTTCTGATCATGGAGGATCGACGGCTTCAGCACCTGGCCGTAACCGACGACTCGGGCCGGGTGTCAGGTGTCGTTGTCCAGAAGGAGCTGCTGCAGTTTTCCAGCTACGGACCCATCGTGCTGACCCGGGAGATCGGCGAAGCCGCTACCCCCGAACTGGTGGCCGAGGCGGCCGGGCGCGCTCCGGGGCTGGCCGGCACACTGCTGAGCAGCGGGGCCCACGCTCACCGGATCACCCGGATGCTCACCGCCGCCTGCGACGCCGCCACCCAGCGGCTCATCGAGTTGGCCGAGGAGCGGCTGGGCATGGCCCCCGTCCCGTACGTCTTCCTAGGCCTGGGCAGTCAGGGCAGGCAAGAGCAGGTGCTATCCAGCGACCAGGACAATGCGCTGGTATATGCCGAGCCCGATGCCGACTCGGAGACGGTGGAGTCGTACTTCGCAGCCCTGGCCGACGAGGTCTGCGGACATCTGGTGACGGTCGGGTATCCCCGATGCAAAGCCGACTCCATGGCATCCAACCCCCGCTGGCGACAGCCTCTGCCCACATGGAAGCACTACTTCTCCGACTGGATCGACGAGGCCGACGCGGAGCAGGTGCTGGAGTTCTCCATATTCTTCGACTTTCGTCCTATCCACGGCTCCCAAGCCTTGGTGGATGAGCTTCGGGCCCACGTGCTGGCGGTGCTCGACACCCACCCGGCCTTCCTGCTTCAGCTCGCCCATAGTGTTCTCCAGTACCGTCCGCCCAGCCGGCTTCTGGGGCGACTCATCGGCGGAGCCCGCGACGGAGCCGCCACGCTGAACGTCAAGGACGCACTGCTACCGATCATCGGCTTCGCCCGGCTGTACTCGCTCCGCCA
>WJIW01000329.1 GCA_014730065.1 Armatimonadia bacterium
CCTTCGGGGAAGTCGTGGAACGGCTGGATGCCGCGGTGCTCGAAGAGGGGTGACGATTCTATATCCAGCGTCGGCAGCACCAGGGACGTTCGGTCGTCGGGCACCACATCGCCGTGGAGGAAGAACTCCACGCCCAGCTCCGCGGCGAAGGCATACGCCCCGTACAAGACACCCACCGGCGACCCACCCACGATCTCCAGCGACCTCCGCCCCACGGGCCCCGAGGTGTGGAGCCGATAGCCCTGTTCGGGTAGGCCACGGTCGATCCCGAGGGCGATCCGGGGACCCGTGCCTCCCTCGGCATCGTCGATGCTCACCATCTCACCAGTTCGAAGGTACAGGTAGCGCTGGACCTCGGCGGCGGCCAGCCGCTCCAGATCCGATGCATCGGGCCCAGTACTGATGACTAGGCCCTGAGCTATCGATCCAGTGGCCGTAAGCAGCAGAGCGAGGATCAGGGCGGGTAGGGGGCGGGGCATGGGGGTCCTCCTAGGATGCGAGTGCGAACAGGATTCCCCCGGCGAGGCCCACGGCCTTCCTTCAGGCGAAGGCCCGTACACAGCGGGGCGGAACAGGAATACCCATTAGAGGAGGGCATCCCCATGGGCACCGATTGGCAGTTGATCAGGCGCGTACTGAATGACACCATCACGGCGTGCGAGGCCATCGAGCAGCTCGCCCCCGATGTGTGCGCGGGAGAGTACGAGGCCCGCTCGGAGTACCAAGACGACGTCAACGTCGCCGATTTCCTCGGGCGCCTCTGGCAGTACCCCGAAGGCTCACAGCGGGACATCATCAGGATCCGCTGGGCCCTCGGCCGGGACCAGAAGCACATACCCGAGATCGGCCGCGCCCTGATCAACACGGCAGTGGCCTGCGCCGAGACCATCGGCCTGGAGGGCGACGCCTTGGGCCGCGAGTGGCCGGACCTGGAGCCCCACTGCGGGAGCGCGGGCCGATCCGTCGAGAGCCAGCTCCTGGGCATACCCGCCATCCAGAACGGCTGGATGCTGAACGGCATCCGCCGAGCCCTGGAGGAGGCCAGATCCGACGGTTGAGTACGGGCGATCTATGGTAGCCTCAACTTGTGCCTCCCGGGGGATGGGAGCGCTGGTGAGAGGTCGGCGGCGGGGCGCCGCCGCGACAGAACGGGGCGATCCCATGCTGCGCTACCTGGCCGCTGTAATGCTCCTGCTATCCGTTGCTATGCTCGGTTGCGCCTCCGGCACGACCGCGCCTGCTGCATCCGAGCCTGGATACTCATTCGATGGCTCCATCAGCCGATCAGTTCTGGACAGCTACCTGTCCCGCGCTGTGACCCACCAGGGGCTGCTGGGCTCCGTGCCCGAGCCGGCGACCGAATACTTCGACGATGACCTGCGCATGCTGACGGAGGTCGGTGCCAAGTTCGTGGGCCGGGCGCTCCATCAGTACACCGTGCCCGACGACATGGATGACTTCTATACCGCGGGGGCACGTCGCGCGGCCCGCATCCACGCGCGCGATCCCGAGATCATCATTCAAGCCTCCCTCTTCGAGACAACTCACAGGGCGATCGAGACGGTGCCGGTGCCGAGTTGGGTCTTCGAGGCCTTCGACCGACCTCTGGAGGAGCGAAGCTTCGACTACGAGGCCACCCTCTACGACGACGGCCACCTCCACGACCAATGGGCGCCCGGTAGTTCGGTCCCGGACATGACCAAGATCGAAACCCGCATGTGGTTCTACTACCGGGCCTGCCGCGCCATCGACGCCGGGTGCGAGTCGATCCACTTCGGTATGGCTGACTTCATGGCCGAGGCCGATGGCGCCACCGCCGCTTGGGACGATCTACTGACCCGCGTGCGCAGCTACGCCAAGACCAACGCTCGCCGGCACTTCGTCCATTGCGACGCCCATACCCTCGGCATGAAGGCGGGGGATCGGCTGCTCTTCGATTCGGGCGCTGCGCCTCTGCGGATCGTCGAGGTGCAGGGCCAGGGCATGCCCGCCGAGCTGCGGATGGGCCACCCCAACAGTCGGTACGGCGATAGCCCGGGCGGCCTGACACCGAGCGGGTGGACCTGCGAGCACCAGCCTTACCTGGTCGAGTTCGACAACTGGGGCTCCAGCGGACAGGGTGGTGTTTTCCGCGTGGGTGACCCGTGGACCTGGGGCTATGACGAGATCTCTTGGCTGGCTCACCACGACGCGACGTATCGAGCCCAATGGCTTCGCTACGCCTACAACTGGATAGGGTCCAACGATCCCAACGGCCACTTGCAGGTCTGCACTCGGCGTGTACTACATGATCCCGTGCAGGGGCGGCTCATGTACCATGCCAACCGCCAGTCCGATGCATGCCCGGTGGGATTCGGCGATGAGGACGCCATCGCCGCTCTCTGGGCGCATTGATGGATGGGAACTCGGTAGCGCCTACCTCGCGCTCAACCGCTCCACCAGGAACTCCACCATGTCCTCCATTGGGGCGCCTCGACCCTCCTCGGGTGTGTACTCCTCGCTGAGCTTGAGCACGCACTCAACCCCGGCCTCATGCAGAGCTTCCTGCATCAGGAAGCCGAACTTGGGGTGGTGGATGTACACGGGGCCGGGTGGGTTGGGCGGAAGCTCCTCGTTGGCCTGGGGGTAGAAGAGGAACAACGGCGGATCATCGCCCGTCACGTGGTTGATGGGTGACGCCTCCTCGAACAGGGCGAAGAACTCGGGATTGCTCACGTCCTCGGGACCGTCCATGCCGTAGAAGGGGATCATCGCCGGGTCGACCTGATCGGTCTCGAACATCTCCAGGTGGACCCTGGGATCGTACGTGCTCTGAGCGGCCATGACCGCCGCGCACGTGAGCCGTGTCGACTGCCGGAGCACTTCGTCGTCGCTGCCGGGATCGGCCAGATCGTCATGGAAGGCGAGCCACTGGGAGATGCCCGATCCAGCGGACCCACCCGTAGCGGCGACGCGCTCGGGATCGAGGCCGTACTCGTCGGCATGGAGCCGCAGGAACTGGAGGGCCCGGGCGCCGTCGTGCATCTGCGCCGGGAAGGGAGCCACATCGGTCAGCCGATAGTTGGCCGCCGCCACCGAGATGCCCGCCTCCAGCAGCCCCCGCAGTACGGGCGGCTGGAGGGTGCTCTTGTCGCCGCCTCGGAACCCGCCGCCGTGGTAGTAGATCACCAGCGGCGTTGGCTCGTCGGCCTCGGCGAGCCACAGGTCGAGCACATTGCGCTCATGGGGCCCGTAGCTCACATCGGCATGGTCCGGAGGTGGGAGGTCCGGCCGGCCGCCTCCCCGCTGCTCCGCCATGAACTCCCGGATCTCCTGGCGGGACAGGAACCCATCACCGTCGGCGTCGATGCGGTCGAAATCCCCCTGCATCCTCGGCGGCACCTCGCCTGGCGAGAGCTTCCCGTCGCCATTGCGGTCGGCGCGGGCGAAGGGGTCTTGACGGGGCTGGCCAAGGGCGGTCGAGGCCAGCGCGGCGGTAAGGGCAACTACGAGCCATATCGCGCGTCTCATGGGTGACGCACCTCCTGAGCGGGTTGGCGTACATCGACGCCCGAACGGGGCGGGGGTTCGATGCCCCGGAGCGTGGCTTCGCCGGGCCGTGGAATGGTATCCTGCTGACAAGCTCCCGTGGGTGAAGGAGGCGCAACATGACCGGGTCCATCGCTGATCGCGTCGCGGAGCATCGCGAGGAGATCCTCGCCCTCGCGGACAGGTGGGGAGCGCGCAATGTCCGCATCTTCGGGTCGGTGGCCCGGGGCGAGGCGGACGACAAGAGCGATCTGGACTTGATGGTGGACATGGATCCTGGTAGAACCCTGTTCGACATGGGTGGCCTGCTGATGGATCTACAGGACCTACTGGGATGCGAAGTGGACCTGGTTACCGAGGAGGGCCTGCGAACCCACATGCGGGACAGAGCTGTGTCCGAGGCGGTGACGCTGTGAGGAGCGTTGCCGATCGAGCAAGGGACATTCTTGCCGCCATCGACAACATCGATCGGTATACGAAGGGTCGGAGGCCCTCCGAGATCCGGGACGAACGAGACGTGGTGTGGGTTATCCACCACCTACAGATCATTGGCGAGGCTGCCAGACATATACCCGACGACGTCAGGCAGGGCATGCCTGAGATTCCCTGGCGGCAGATCGTGGGTATGCGCAATATGCTCGTGCACGGCTACTTCATCGTGGACAAGTCGGTCGCGCTCGGCACGATAGAGTCTGACCTCCCCTCGCTCCGCTCTGCACTGAAGGCCTACCTCGCCGACAACCCGGCGGAGTCCGACCCTGGAGCTGAATCCTAGACATGGCGGGCACCGCGGCCAATCCGCTCCTCGTCCTCTCCCTCCTCCTCCCGACCGCCGCCATGGCTCAGCCGGCCGACCCCCTCGTCGGCGCCATCCGATGGGATGCGTGGCACGGCGAGCTGGGCGAGCCCGGCCGCTTCACCCAACTGGCCCTGACCCCGCCCGAGTACCACCACCGGCTCCCCTTCTTCGCCGAGCTCGATGACGACGGCAGCCCCATCATCCGTTGCGACCGCGAGGGCGTCATGGCCGCCGAGATCGAGTACGCCCTCCAGGGCGGCATCGACTACTGGGCCTTCGTCACCTACCCCGAGGATAGCCCCCTCTCCATCCCGATCCAGCAGTACCTGGAGGGCGAGTGGGAGGCCGCGCCACGCTTCTGCAACATCGTGGAGTGGGCTCGATTCGGAGGGCCCGACCACTACCAAGCCATGGTCGACCGGCTCCTGGGCTACTTCGAGCATGCACGCTACCAGACGGTGCTCGATGACCGGCCGCTCCTCTACCTCCTCTGCCATGGTGATGAGCACGTCCTCAATCAGTGGGGCTCCATCGACGCCTTCGCCCAGGTGGTGAGTGCCCTGCGCGACGGCGCCCGAGCGCGCGGCCTGGGCGACCCCTACGTCGTCGTGACCTGGTTCCATGCTTCCGAGGCCGAAGCCATCCGCGCCGCCATCGGGGCCGACGCCCTCTCGGCCTACGCCGTGCCCGGCGGCACGCCCGAGGGGGCGCCCTTCGAGCAGTCCCAGGCCCAAGCCCTGGGCTACTGGGAGGCCATGGCGGCCGAGGCGCCTATGGTCCCCATCGTGTCCTTCGGCTGGGACCAGCGGCCCCGGGTCGACAATCCGCCGCCCTGGGTGCCGAATCCCACGCCCCACCACTACGAGCTGTTCACTCCGCAGCAGTGCGCCCAAGCCCTCGAGGCCGCCCTGGATTGGATGGCCGCCCACCCCGAGGCCACCCCCGCAGACGCCGTCCTATGCTATGCCTGGAACGAGAACGACGAAGGCGGCTGGCTCTGCCCCACCTTGGGTCCCGACGGCGAACCCGACGACAGCCGAGTGCGGGCGGTGGGGGAGATGCTTCGGGCGCGGGGCCAGCCTCGGTAGCTAGTCGTTCTGGTCCTCCCCCGGCATCGACGTCAGCCGGGCGTTGATCGCCACGATCACCGTGCTCGCCGACATCAGGATCGCCCCCACCGCGGGGCTGAGCACGACGCCCACGCCATAGAGCACGCCCGCGGCCAAGGGGATGGCGATCACGTTGTAGCCCGTGGCCCAAATCAGGTTCTGGATCATCTTCGTGCGCGTGACCTCCGAGAGGCGGATGGCGTCGAGCACGCTGCCGGGATCGTCCTCACCCAGGATCAGGTCCGCCGACTCCAGGGCCACGTTTGAGCCCGCGCCGATGGCGATGCCCAGGTCCGCCGTCGCCAGAGCCGGCGCGTCGTTGACCCCATCGCCCACCATAGCCACCAGCTCGTGGTCCTTCTGTACCTCCTCGATCTTCTCGGCCTTCTGGTCGGGCAGCACTTCGGCGAAGTACCGCTCCAGGCCTAGCTCCTCGGAGACCCATGCCGCGACCTGCTCGCCGTCGCCGGTGAGCATCATCACATCGATCCCCCGGTCCTGCAGAGCATCCACGGCCCGGCGCGACTCCTCGCGAATCTGGTCCGCCAAGCCGATGACCCCCAGGACCTCCTCGCCATCGAGCACGTACGCCCGGGTCAGACGGCCCTCCGCATCCCCCGCATCGGGCTTATCGATCCCTTGCTCCTCCAGGTAGCCATGGCTAACCACCTTGATGCTGCGGCCGTCGACTTCGCCCTGGGCCCCCTTGCCCGGGATGGCTTCGAAGTCGGAGACCGATGGCAGATCCAGGTCCCGCTCCTGGGCCTGGTCCACGATGCCCTTGGCGATCGGATGCTCGGAATGGGACTCCACCGCCGCGGCCAGTCTCAGCAGCTCGGACTCGTCCGCGTCGCCCGTGGGCCTCACCGTCTCGACCCCGAACCGGCCCTGAGTCAAGGTCCCCGTCTTGTCGAACACGATGGCATCCACCAGTCGGGCCTGCTCGAAGGCCGTGCGGTTGCGAATCAGCAGCCCCTGGCGCGCCGCGAGACCCGTGACCACGGCGATAACCAAGGGGATCGCCAGACCCAGGGCATGGGGACACGTGATGACCATCACCGTGATGCTCCGCTCAAGGGCGAAGTCCAGTGGCTTCCCGGCGATGAGCCATACCGTGAGGGTGATCGCTCCCGCCGAGAGCGCAACGACGGTCAGCCAGAATGCCGCCCGGTCGGCCAGGCCCTGGGCTTTGGACTTGCTCTCCTGGCCCTCCTCAACGAGCCGGATGACCTGGGACAGGTAGGTGTCCTCGCCCGTGCGCTCGATCTCCACCGTCAGTGAGCCGTCGCCATTGATGCTGCCGCCGGTCACCTCGTCGCCCTCGGCCTTCTCCACGGGCTCGGCCTCGCCGGTGAGCATGGACTCATCGACCGAGGAGTGGCCGTCGATAACCTTGCCGTCCACGGGCACGTTCTCGCCGGGCTTGACGAGCACCCGGTCGCCCTCTTCCAGCTCATCCACGGGCACGTCCCGGGTGGAGCCGTCCTCCTCGACCAGGTGGGCCTCGTCGGGCACCAGCTTGGCCAGCTCCTCCACGGCCTTGGAGGCACTCATGACCGACCGCATCTCGATCCAATGGCCGGCGAGCATCAGGTCGACCAGAGTGGCTAGCTCCCAGAAGAACACCCGCCCCTCGAGACCCAGGACCACGGCGCCGCTGTAGCCGAAGGCCACCGTGATGGCCACACCGATCAGGGTCATCATGCCGGGCTGCTTGTCGCCGACCTCGTCGACCAGCCCCTTCAGGAAGGGCCAGCCCCCGTAGAAGTAGATGAATGCCGACAGGCCCAGCAGGACCCACTCCGAGCCCGGAAACGAGAGCCCCTCGATCCCCAGGAACTCATGGATCATGGGCGACAGCGCCAGCACGGGGAGGGTGACAGCCGTGGAGATCCAGAACCTCGTCCTGAAGTCCTTCGCCATCATCTCGTGGTGGTCGGCGTGATCGTGGTCTTCGTGGTCGCCATGCTCTTGATGCTCATCGTGGCCGTTGTCGTGTGGCACGGAGATCGCCTCCAGCCTAAGCGTAGGTCGCCGACGCCTTCGCCGCCATCGGCGGAAGCACCGAAAAGGGCGGGTGGAATGTGCTGAAGGGCGGAAGCAGCAGGATGCTCTCATCCCCCGGGACTCACTCGCCCAAGGTGACCCTTCATCGGCCGCGGAACGTCTTACCCTCGACACCAATCCCAACACGGGGGTAATTCGCTGATGAGATACTGCCGCTGGTTGGTTCTGTTCTGCATCGCGCTCCTCGCCGTCTCCGCGTCGGCGCAGGACCTGGTCACCATGGAGGGCGTCAATGGCGCCGTTCAGGTGATCGGCGAGGGCGATGACGAGATCACTGTCCTCTACACCTGGGGCACGCCGTACGAGATGGGCTATGCCCACGGCAAGCTCCTCACCGAGGGAGTCCAGCATCTCCATGAGGTCAGCCTGGGACGCTTCATGTTCGGCATCGGCATGGGGCCCGAGGAGATCGATGCGGTGTGGGCCATGGCAGAGCCCTTCGTGCCCACCGCAGACTTGGAGGAGATGCGCGGACTCGCCGACGGCACCGATGGCGCCGTCAGCCTGGAGCAGATCCACCGGCTCCACATCGTCCCGGAGATCTCCGAATGGCACTGCACATTCTTCGCCGCATGGGGCGACGCCACGAGCAATGGCAACCTGATCCAGATCCGCGCCCTGGACTTCGCCACCGAGGCCGCCGTTCAGGAAGTGCCGCTCATCACCGTGGCCTTCCCCGATGGTGGGCAGCCGTACCTGACCGTCGGCTGGCAGGGGTTCGTTGGCACCGTCACGGGCATGAACGCCGCCAAGATCGCCATGAGCGAGATCGGCGATGACTGGGACAAGGACAACGACACGTATGAGGGCATCCCGATGATCTTCCTCATGAAGGACGTCGTCCGCAGTGCGGGCACCCTCGACGAGGCCGTGGCCATGGTCGAGAACGCGCCCCGGACCTCCAGCTACCTCTACTGCCTGGGCGACGCGAAGATCCCCAGCGCCCGCGCCCTCCAGACCTCCCATGCCGAGTGCCACGTCTACGGCCCCGACACACTGCCGTACGACCAGCTCGCCGATACCGTGTACATGTCCATGGGCGTCGACTCCGACTGGAATGACAAGGTAGGCGGCGTCCTCGCCGACGGACATGGCGACATCGACCTTAGCTTCGCCACCGAGGACATCATGACGGGCTGTGGTACTGGTGACCTCCATGCCGTCGCCTTCGATGTGACCGATGGGCTGATGTGGCTCGCCAACGCCCAGGGCGACATCGGCGCCATCGTCGATGGCTTCGACCGGCCGTACGTGGAGTTCGACGCCGCCGGGGCCTTCCAGAAGGTAGCGGAGCTCGCGGAAGAGTAGCCCGGCTCCCGCCGCCGCCCTACGATCCAGCCTTCGCGGCGCCCATCCGTGGGAGTGGGGTGCTACCGTGCAGACCCCAGCGCCCCGCTCCCTAACACGGGCGCGAGGAGGGCTGAACCCGGACGAAGCACGTACGGCCCACCCCATTGCGCACACTTCGCGGAAGCTTCGCGGAACTTGGTAACGCCACTAGTGGCATTCGGGACCCTCCCTACCGGAATTGGGCCAGTGGAGCCTGGCTGTGGCAGGGAAAGAGGGATCCGATGACCAAGATCATGACGGTGCTAGCCGTGGCAAGCCTTACGCTCGTAGCCCCCGTGCTCGCCCACTGCGGAGCCTGCGGCGCAGGCGATGATCACGAGCACTCGAACACCATCGTCGATGCCGCCGCAGGCAATGACGACTTCTCCACCCTGGTGAAGGCCGTCAAGGCCGCCGAGCTGGCCGACGCCCTTACGGGCGAAGGCCCGTTCACCGTGTTCGCGCCGAACAACGCCGCCTTCGACAAACTCCCCGAGGGCGCCCTGGAGGATCTGCTGGAGGACACCGACTCGCTGGCCGCCGTGCTTAAGTACCACGTCATCCCGGGCCGGATCCTCTCCACCGACCTAAGCGAGGACACCGCGGCCGCCAGTCTTCTGGGTCAGAATGTGGACATCACCGTGGGTGACCACATCAAGGTCGATGGCGCCAAGGTCATCGCCGCCGATATCGAGGTCGACAACGGCGTGATCCACGTCATCGACGGCGTGATCATGCCCAACCTGAGCAATGTGGTCGAGACCGCGGCCAAGGCCGATGAGTTCTCCACCCTGGTGAAGGCCGTTGAGGCCGCCGACCTGGCCGAGGCCCTTTCCGGCGAGGGGCCCTTCACCATCTTCGCGCCCGCCAACGCCGCCTTCGACAAGCTGCCCGAAGGCGCTGTCGAGGCCTTGCTGGACGACCCCAAAGCCCTGGCTTCGGTCCTGAAGCTCCACGTGGTGCCCGGCCGTCATATGGCTGCCGATGTGGCCGAGATGGATCAGGCGGAGACGCTCCTGGGTCACTACCTGGAGATCGAGACAGATGAGCACGTCATGGTGGGTGGCGCGAAGGTCATCGCCACCGACATAGAGGCCATGAACGGCGTCATTCATGTGATCGACACGGTGATACTTCCCGAGTAGGCCGCATGGGGACGGCTGAGCATGATCCGAGACGAGCGGGCTCCGCGCCGATGGCCGGGGCCCGCTCCTTGCAGGTCTCGCAGCGTGGTTCAGCCGAACAGTCCAAGGAAGATGGACTTGGGGGTTCTTTCATGAACCGATGGCTCGCGACACTGCCAATGCTGTTCCTCTGTACGGTGGCTCTCGCCCAGGATGGCGAGGAGGTCCGGCTCGATAGTCCCGATCTCGAGGGATGGCACGCCCACGGCTCGGGCGTTTGGGAATGGCGCGATGAGGCGATCTGGTGCAACGGCGAGGGCGGGGGCTGGCTCCGGTCCGATCGCATCTACACCGACTTCACTCTTCGGTTCGAGTACAAGATCGAGCCCCGAGGTAACAGCGGCGTGTGGCTTCGGGCCCCCATCCGCGGACGAGCGTCCTCCGTTGGCTTCGAGTTCCAGATCCTGGGCACCCGGGCCGACAACCCGAGCAACCACAGTACCGGCTCGCTCTACGATCTCCTCGCCCCCGACGTGGAGGCTGGCCGTCCAGCCGGCGAGTGGAACCAGGTCGAGGTGACATGCATCGGCAGCCGCGTGCGCGCCGTGCTCAACGACGTCGAGCTATACGACGTGGACCTGCGGGAGATCGAGGAGAACGAGACCATCCCCTTGGGCCGCAAGCCTAGGGAGCGCAGCCACCGAGGCTACATCGGCCTGACCAACCACGGCGCCCAGGTCTGGTACCGCCAAGTCTACATCCAGGAGCACCCCCAAGAGGGCTTCCACGAGCTGCCCCTGGGCGAGGAGCTCGGCGGATGGTCGGTGCGCGGCGATGAGCCCCAGCCGGCGGCGTACTCGGTGGATGAGGGCACCCTGTCGGCCCGAGCCTCCGACGGGAGCATCTTGGCGAGCGACGAAGTGGTCGAAGACTACACCCTACGGCTGAGGTACCGCACCTCGCCGGGAGCCGAAGGGCTGCTCCACATCCGCTTCGACGAGGACCGCGACCGGTACGTACTCGCCATCGCCTTGGCCGACGACGAAGACGCCCAACCGAGCGACACGGCTTCCGGCGCATTGTATGAGTACGGCGCCCCGCGCTACGTGAACGCGCTTCCCACGGGCCAGTGGAACGACCTGGAGATCGTCTACCGGGGCTGGGACCTGTCCGTCTGGCTCAACGGCAGTCCGGTTCTGGACGGGAGTCTGCTCTGGTATAGTGGGTTCAACGGCCAGCCCCGACGGGGCGCCATCGGGATCGAAGCCCTGGCGGGCGAGATCGAGTTCTCCGAGATCCAGGTGGGGCCGGCACCGGAGGAGTAGATCGAATGGCGGATCAGCGCACCCCCCTCTACGACGTCCATGTGGAGGAGGGGGCGAAGCTCGTGGACTTCGCCGGCTGGGACATGCCGGTGCAGTACGAGTCCATCATTGCCGAGCACGAAGCCGTCCGGCGGCGAGCGGGCGTGTTCGACGTATCCCACATGGGGCGGTTTCGCATCACCGGCCCGGGCGCCCTTAAGTCGATCCAGCACGCCCTGAGCAACGATGCCGAGAGCCTCGGCGCCGGGGAGTGCCACTACTCACTGCTGCTAACCGATGACGCGGGCATCGCCGACGACCTGTTCGTATACAGCCCAAGGGGCACCGAGGACGAGCTACTGGTGGTCGTCAACGCCGCCAATGCCAGCAAAGACCTGGCGCTGCTGAAGGCGCGCTCCATCGATGCCGAGTGGGACGACGAGACGCCCCGCACCGCTATGCTCGCCCTCCAGGGCCCCGAGGCTGAGACGATGCTCCAGCCGCTGACGGAGCTGGATCTCCCGGCCATACGGCTTCATCGGTTCGCTGTGGGCCCGCTGGCGGGGGTGGAGGCCATGGTCTCGCGCACAGGTTACACCGGCGAGGACGGCTTCGAGATCATCACCGCCGCCGACGACGCGGTCACGCTCTGGAAGGCCCTCCGCGAGGCCGGCGTCGCGCCGTGCGGCCTCGGCGCCCGCGACGTCCTTCGGCTGGAGGCCGCCTACCCACTATGGGGGCACGAGATCGACGAGAATACCCGTCCTGCCGACGCGGGCCTCTCCTTCGCGTGCCGGAAAGACGGCGACAGCTATGTGGGCGGGCGGGCCCACCGGGAGTACCTGGCAGCGGGGCCGACGAAGGCCGTGGTGGGCCTGGTGATGAACTCCAGGAGGATGGCGCGTCAGGGAGCGGAAGTTCGGATCTCGGGCAAGGGGATGGGCAAAGTCACCAGCGGCACCTTCTCTCCGATCCGGGGGGCGGGAATCGCCATGGCCCATGTGGACAACCCCGAGCGGAAGAAGCTCCGGGAGCGACGCGCCGAGTTGGTCGACACCGATTGCGTGTGTGTGCAGGGGAAGACGGAGGTCCCCGCGACCTTCGTCCCCTTGCCTTTCTATAAGCGGTCCTAGCCGCCTCCGCGCGGCGCGACGAAGAGTGTAGTGAGGAGAGAGAGATGGCTTACCCGAGCGAGCTGAAGTACACCGAGGAGCACGAGTGGGTCAAGGTCGATGGCGACACCGCCGCGATCGGGATCACGAGCTATGCCGCCGAGGAGCTTGGCGACATCGTCTTCGTGGATCTGCCGGACACCGGCACCGAGGTCTCCAAGGGCGACACCTTCGGAACCATCGAGTCGGTCAAGACCGTTGCCGACCTCTACGCACCGGTCTCCGGCGAGATCACCGAGATCAACGAGACTCTCGAGGACACCCCCGAGACGGTCAACGAGTCGCCCTACGAGAAGGGCTGGATCGTCAAGATCAAGATGTCCGACAAATCCGAGACCGATGGAATGCTCTCGGCGGAGGACTACGAGAAGAAGCTCTAGTGAGTGGCGCTCCCCCTGCCGGGGAGCGCGGCACGGAAGGTGATGATCGGATGGCCCTTGCGACCCCGCGCGACGCCGATGGGCGCGCGATGTTGGGTGCCCTGGGGCTCGAAAGCGCAGCGGAGCTTTTCGACCAGGTGCCCGAGAGCATACGCCTCTCGGGCGCCTTGTCGTTGCCCGGCCCGCTCTCCGAGCCCGAGCTCCTGACCCATATGGAGGAGCTGGCTCAGCGAGACCTGCACTCCGGCACGGCCCCCTGCTTCGCCGGTGGCGGCATCTACGACCACTTCAGCCCCTCGGTGGTGGATCACCTGATCCAGCGCGGCGAGTTCATGACCGCGTACACCAGCTACCAGCCCGAGATGAGCCAGGGCTTTCTGACCGCCATGTACGAGTTCCAGACCATGGTCTCCCGGCTCTATGGCCTGGAGGTCGCCAACGCATCGCTGTATGACGCCGGTACCGGCCTGGCCGAGGCTGCGCTGCTCGCCTACGAGAAGACCCGGCGCGACCGCGTCGTGGTCACGGGCGCGCTCAACCCCCAGTATCTGGAATGTCTCCGGACGGCCCTGGGCCCGGAGCTGGGCGACATGCTGACCCACGTCCCCCACACCGACGGCCTGACCGATCTGGACGCACTCAAGGCCGACCTGGACGATACCGTCGCCTGTGTTATCGTCCAGCAGCCAAGCTACCTGGGGACCATCGAGAGCCTGCCCGAGATCGTGGAAGCGGCCAAGGCCGTCGGCGCCAAGACCGTAGTCTGCGCCGATCCCATTGCCATGGCCGTCCTGCAGACACCGGGCGGCGCCGGAGCGGACATCGCCGTGGGCGAGGGCCAGCCTCTGGGCCTGCCCATGAGCTATGGCGGGCCGCTCCTCGGACTGCTGGCAACCACCCGCGACCTGGTGCGCACCCTACCCGGCCGCGTGGTGGGAGCCACCGTCGATTCTCGGGGAGAGCGCGGCTACGTGCTGACGCTCCAGACCCGAGAGCAGCATATCAGGCGCGAGAAGGCCACCTCCAACATCTGCACCAACCAAGGCCTCTGTGCCCTCGCCGCCACCATCTATCTCAGTGTCATGGGTCCGCGTGGACTTCGGCGCGTCGCCTCTCTATGTGTCACCCAATCCCATCGACTCCGGAAGGGCCTGGCCGAGACCGCTCTGGAGCCTCTGTACGATGCGCCCTTCTTCCGGGAGTTCGCGGTCCGGAGCCCCATCCCCGTGCCCGAGCTTCAGGCCCGAATGGGCGACGCCGGCTTCGTGGTTGGGTCGGACATCTCGGCCGTCACCGGCGTGGAGAACACCGTCCTGCTGGCCGCCACGGAATCCCGGACCGACGCCCAGGTGGATGCCTTTGTGCATGCCTTGAAGGGGGCGATCTGAGGTGAACGAGGAAGGACTCATATTCAGCCGGCAGGTTCCCGATGGCGGGTGCCTGCCGCTTCCGGGCGATGAGGATACCGACGCCCAGGCCCAAGCCCTACTCGGCGACGCCAAGCTCCGAGAGGAGCCCACCGGCCTACCGGACGTTCCGGAGTGGGAGGTCGTCCGCCACTTCACCCGCCTCTCCCAGCGGAACTGGGGCGTGGACATGGGCTTCTATCCCCTGGGCTCCTGCACCATGAAGCACAACCCCAGGCTCAACGAGGCCGTGGCTCGCCTGCCCGGCTTCGCACGCATTCATCCCGAGCAGCATCCCGCTCAGGTGCAGGGCATCCTCCGCCTGATGAAGACCCTGGAGCAGGCACTCATCGAGATCAGCGGGATGGACGCCGTCTCGCTCCAGCCCCCCGCGGGGGCGCAGGGCGAGCTGACGGCACTGCTGTGCTTCCGGGCGTACCACCACTCCCGTGGCGACACCCACCGGACCCGCATCATCGTTCCCGACTCGTCCCACGGCACCAACCCCGCCTCCGCCGCTCGGTGCGGCATGACCGTCCACACCATCGACTCCAATGCCGAGGGGCTCACGGATCTGGCCGCACTGGATGCCGCCTTGGACGAGAACGTGGCGGGGTTCATGCTGACCAACCCCAACACTCTCGGGCTCTTCGAGCCCCAGGTCGAGGAGATCTGTGCCCGCGTTCACAGGGCCGGCGGTCAGGTCTACTGCGATGGCGCGAACATGAACGCGCTGCTGGGGGTGTCCCGCCCCGGCGACATGGGCTTCGACGCCCTGCACTTCAATGTCCACAAGACCTTCTCCACCCCCCACGGAGGAGGGGGCCCCGGCGCGGGACCCGTAGCCGTCCAAGCACACTTGCAGCCCTTCCTGCCCGTGCCCCGCATCGTCGAGGACGCCGATGGAACGCTGACCCTGGACGACGACCATCCGGAGACGATCGGCAAGGTTCACTCCTTCATGGGCAACGTGGGACCGCTGGTGAAGGCATACGCCTACATCCTCAGCCACGGAGCCGACGGGCTTCGCGAGGTGACAGAGCGTGCCGTACTGAACGCCAACTACCTGCTAAGCCGGGTGCGCGAGGCCTATGAGCTGCCCTACCGTGGCCAGCCCATGCACGAGTTCGTACTGTCCGCGGAGAAGCAGAAGGCCGCCGGCTGCAAGGCCGTGGATGTGGCCAAGCGCCTACTCGACTACGGTTTCCATGCACCGACCGTGTACTTCCCGCTGATCGTCAGCGAAGCGCTGATGATCGAGCCGACGGAGACCGAAACCAAGGGCGCCCTGGACTGCTTCGCCGAAGCGATGCTCGCCATCGCTCGGGAGTGTGAGGATAGCCCCGACGTGGTGACGGGTGCGCCTCACCGAGCCTATGCCGGTCGCCTGGACGAGGTGCAGGCGGCGCGGAAGCTGGACCTCCGGCACGATCCGGAGGGGGAGGGCTAGGCCATGTCCTCGAGCACCGCCGCCCACGAAGATGCGCGCCCCTTCGAGCCCACCATCGGCACTTGGCGGCTCATCCGGTCCGGACCCATGACTGGCCCCGCGAACATGGCCTGTGACCTGGCCCTCTTGGAGCACGCCATGGAAGCCGTTGCGTCGGGCGCAGAGGCCCGGGTGAGCCTTAGGCTGTACGCCTGGGAGCCCCCGGCCGTGTCGCTAGGCTACCACCAGAAGGCCGAGGATGTAGACCTCCAGCGCCTCGCTGAGGCGGGGATCTCCGTTGTTCGGCGCCCTACGGGTGGCCGGGCGATCTACCATGCCAAGGAGCTGACCTACGCCGTCGTCGGTCCCCTGTCACTCTTCGGCCGGAAGGTGGGAGTTCTCGAATCCTACCGGCTGCTGTCGGTAGCGATCCTCGCCGGGCTAGAGGCGCGGCTCGGGATCCACGCCGAGCTGGCTCGGGGCAAGACGCCAAAGGGGCCCATCGACCGCTCCCCCGTGGCCTGCTTCCAGCGTCCGGCCCAGTGTGACGCGGTATCGCGCGGGAAGAAGGTCGTCGGCAGTGCACAGGTCAGGCGAGGCGAGTGCTTCCTCCAGCACGGGTCGATCCCGCTGGTGCCTAGGGAGCTCGAAGAGCGGGAGGCCCTGCTGGGCCGGGATGCGCCGGTGATCGACTCCCTGGGCAGCCTATCCGAAGCGGCGGGCCGACCGGTGGGGTGGAGTGAAGCCGCGGAGGCCCTCGTCACCGGGTTCACGGACGCGTTGGGAGTGAGGCTGACCGAGGGCGAACTTTGTCCCATGGAGCGGAAGGTCATGGAATCGACGGTGACGAAAGTCACCGTGCGATAGGGCCCTGTGGGGTCCATCGGGGTCGCCGGGCAGTTGGTCGGGCATCTGTGAGCTCCCCGTGGCAGCGGCTTGAGGGAGTAGTTGATTCCCGCTTTGCTCGGTGGTATTGTTAGCTCGCCCCGCGCAGGAATAGCGGCAAACTAGCACGAAAGCCAGCCGATGCTTCGGCCCCGGCCTCGACATCCGTCGGCGGGGAGGCGGAGCACGAGAGGAGCCCCAAATCAATGGCGAAGAAGATCCTCGCCGTAGACGATGAGCGGCACATCGTTCGGCTCGTACAGGTCAATCTTCAGCGCCACGGGTACGAAGTCCACACGGCGTATGATGGCCGAGAGGCATTGGAGAAGGTCAAGGAGGTCAGTCCGGATCTCATCGTGCTCGATGTGATGATGCCGCATCTGGATGGCTTTGGCGTTCTCAAGCGTCTCAAGGCGGATCCCGAGACTCGGGACATTCCCGTGATCATGCTTACGGCCAAGGCTCAGGATGCAGATGTGTTCCGGGGATGGCAGTCGGGTGTGGACTCCTACCTGACTAAGCCCTTCAACCCCCTCGAGCTCATCACGTTCGTCGAGCGCATCCTGGACCGGCCCGAGGACGACGGCTCGGTCATCGATCTCTAAAACAACAGGGTAACGGGGCGGCTGTGCTCCGTGCGACATCGATAGCACATTGAGGCTACGCAGAGGCTGGGACTCCCAGGGGTCCCGGCTTCTCGCAGTTCTGGGGGAGAGTCATGGAGCTTCGAGTTACTGCACCAAACCGCATCGATCTGGCCGGCGGAACGCTCGATATCTGGCCCCTGTACGCCTTCTTGGGCGGCGGATACACGGTCAACGCCGCGATCACCATGTGCAGCGAGGCGAGAATCGCCACCCGCTCCGACGGCAAGTTCGACATGTACGCCGAGGATCTGGAGGAGGGTGAGACGGCCGACTCCCTCGATGACCTGAAGCCCGGCGGGCCCATGGATCTCATCGTGCGCGTGCTCCAGGTCTACCGGCCGAAGACCGGACTGAACATCCGCACCCGGTGCCACGCGCCTAAGGGGACGGGCCTGGGCTCCAGCAGCTCCCTGGTCATCGCCTTGTCCGCCGGCCTACTTGCCCTGGAAGACAAGAAGCTGGACGACGAGAAGCTCATCGACATCGCCGCCAACATCGAGGCCGAGCTGCTGGCCGTGCCGACGGGCAAGCAAGACTACTGGGCCGCCGCGAGGGGCGGCGTCAACGCCATCTGGTTCGGCATGACGGGGACCGATGTGGAGCCGCTGGTGGTCAACGAGTCCATCCGCGAGGAGCTTAGCGAGCGCCTCTCCTTGGTCTTCACCGGACAGACACGCTTCTCGGGCACCTCGAACTGGAACATGGTGAAAGCCTACATCGACAATGTAGGCGAGACCCGCCACAACCTCCAGGTTATCAAGCGCTCGGCGAGCGAGATGCGCGACTGCCTCCTACAGGGTGACTTGGACGCCTTTGCCACGGCCCTGGCCAACGAGTGGGAGGCCCGCAAGCAGCTCGCCGAGGGCGTCACCACGCCCACCATCGACCAGGCCATGGAGGCCGCGTCCTCCCAGGGGGCCATGGCCAGCAAGATCTGCGGCGCTGGCGGCGGAGGCTGCATGATCTCCTTCTGCAAGCCGGGCTCCAAGGAGGCCGTCGAGAAGGCCCTAGCCGAGGCGGGCTCCAGGGTGCTTCCCTTTGCCATCCGGCCCGAGGGCGTGCTGATAGAGCAAGGCTAGGACGGGGCCCCTGCCGGGCCCCGTGCATCTAACGGCGGGCGAGCCGCTTCGCTGCGCTCCAGGCCTAGTCGGCCAGGTAGTCGCGCAGGCGGCGCATGCGCGCCGGGTTTCGCAGCTTCTTGATCGCCTTGGCCTCGATCTGCCGGATGCGCTCCCGGGTGACCCCGAACATCTGGCCGACCTCCTCCAGCGTCCGCTGATACCCTTCCACCAGCCCGAACCTCAGCCGCAGGACCTCCCGCTCCCTCTCCGATAGGGTGGCGAGAACGCGCTCGAGCTGCTCCCGCAGGACCAAGTTGGAGGCGGCGTCCACAGGCGAATGGACCTCCTGATCCTCGATGAAGTCCCCCAGCCGTGAGTTCTCATCCTCGCCCATGGGCACCTCGAGGGAGAGGGGATCGGGCGCGATTCGCACGATCTCGCCGACCCGCTCTACGGGCAGATCCATCTTCTCGGCCAGCTCCTCCAGGCTCGGGTCGCGGCCGAGCTGTTGTAGGAGCTGCCGCTGGATCTTGTGCAGCTTGTTGATGGTCTCGACCATATGGACCGGGATCCGGATGATACGTCCCTGGTCGGCGATGGCCCGGCTGATGGCCTGGCGGATCCACCAGGTGGCGTACGTCGAGAACTTGTAGCCCTTGCGGAAGTCGAACTTCTCCACGGCCCGCATCAGGCCGATATTGCCCTCCTGGATCAGGTCCAGGAAAGACAGGCCACCTCGGCCCGTGTACTTCTTGGCGATGCTGACCACGAGCCGGAAGTTGGCTTCGGCCAGCCGGGTGATGGCATCCTCGTCCTTGAGCTTGATCGTGTCCTCGGACACGGTGATGGGATCGAGCTGCTGGTCGAAGTACATCTCGACACTGACGTCGAGAGGCACGCCCCGCTCACCCTCCTGAGGAGAGTACCAGAGAAGCTGGGGTGGCTCCGACCGCTCGTGGACCGCCAGCTCCTCGTCCACAGGCTTAGCGAGCTTGCTGCCGTAGATGTCCTTGACCCCCTTGTCGCCGCCCGAGAGCTGCACGGTGAAAACCTCACCCACGGCCAGCGACTTGGAGGGGACGAACATCAGGATCTTGCCGTCGGGCGTGACGTGACGCTTGCCCTGGACACGCTTGCCCGCCTCGTTCTTGACCTGGAAGTTCTTGGTATTGACCGACTTGGGGTTGAGGGGCCGGTCGAACTCGATGGCGAACACCGACGCCGGCTGGAGCGCTCCATCGGCGCTGGTGACGACCCGCTCGACATGGAACGGCCCCGCCTTGGCCACATCGAACTTCAGGCTGTAGTCCATGTCCAGATGGCAGCCCTGGGTGTCGGCGCGAAGGCCCTGGATGCCGCGAGTGCCACCCCTCAGCGCCAGCACGTACGTCTTGCCCTCCTGGAGCTTCTTCTTGGGTTTGATGGTAAGTACGCCGTGGCCGCCTTCGTCCGACACATCCACACTGAAGTCGACCTCTGACTTCTGCGGCCCGCGCAGACGAATGGTGCTATCGTTGAGGGACTCCTCGGCGGGCACAGCCGAGAAGCGCAAGGTGAGCTTCTTCGCCGCCGATGCGGGGATGGTCGGCTCACCCGACAGCTCGCCCTTGTATAGGCTGAAGCGCTGGTGGCCATCGGCGGTGCGGAACTTGATGGCCAGGTCCTTGCCGTAGGCCGACGAGTCGGTGGCCAAGGCGGACTCGGCGTCGACGGGCCGGATCCCATCCTCGCCGCCCTCCACGGAGAGGGTATACGTGGTGCCCCACTCGAGATTGCGGCGCTTGGGGTTGACCCGGATCTGGTTGATGGCCCGGTCGTACTCCACGTCGCTCTCGGCGCGCTGGATGCGCTCGGCCAGGTCGCGCTCTTCCTCGGGCGTGAGCAGTGGTACCTTGCCGATGTCCCGGAGGTACATCCGCACCGAGTCGCTGATGGGGATCCCCTCGACGGTGTCGAAGGCGTCGTCCTTGTCGTCCAGGCTGCCCTTCTTGCTGGGCGACCGGCCCGGCCGTGGCGGGGTCGGAGCAGCACCATCGCCGTCATCGGCCTCGATGACGCGGATGCCCTCGTCCTCGAGGTACTGGAGCACATCCTCGATGTCCGATGGATCGCTATCTTCCAGCAACTCGCGGAGCGACTCGGTCACCTCCGATTGGGTGACCACGCCCTCCTCACGCCCGCGCTCGATGAGCGCCTGCATCTCCTTGCTTGTCCTGAGCAGATCCCTATCCAACGTAGCTCGTGCCTCCCCGGCATATCGAATGGCCGGCAATCGATGTGAGTCTCAACGTCTCATGCCTCATAACCTATATGGTTCCCGCCACGTCCCGACCGGTGCGATCGGAGAAGTACCGACGGAGCTCCATCAGCTCGTGGCACTCGCTCCGCTCCTCCTCGCTCAAATCTCCCTTGGCGAGCAGGGCGGGCACACGCTCCTCCAGCTCGGCCAGTCTCCGCTTGCGCCTGGAGTCGACCAGGTTGGCCAAGCAATCGAGCACCGATTCCACATCCCGCGGCGTATGCATCTCTCTGACTGACAATGAGGTCCAGCGCGCTCTCGCGGGCTCCGATAGACTCTCCAGAAAATCGGGCCCCTTTGGCGCCTCCCCCCGGTTGGCGAATCGCGCGATACCCTTTATGATCTCCCGATTCACCTCTACCATGAAGTCTTCATCGCTTACGACATCCAATACCTCTTTCGCCGATACGGTTTCTTGGGCCAGCGCCCCGAGCACAGCATCCTCGCGGCGGCGGACCTCGATGGGCACTTCCGACAAGGCCGACTCCATCACCAGGCCGCCTGCCGCATCGTCTCTGCCTGGCGCCGCCTGAGTCTCGCTCCGCCCGCGCCTACGCCGCAGCCGGACCTCACGTCGCAGCGCGTCGGCCATGCCCGCCATCCTGCGGGGATCGCCCGGAGCGATCCGGTCGGCGGCGTAGACCACATAGCGCTCCCTGGCCGTCGGGGCTCGGACTCTGGCCAGCGCCTCGGTCACTGCATCCATCTCTTGCCGGCCCGGCGGCGTACCGGGCTCTGGGAGTAGCGAGTCGATCACGAAGTGGTACAGAGGCTTGGCGCCACCCGCCAGCTCCCGTAGACCCTCCTCGCCTCGCTTACGAACCAGCGTATCAGGGTCCTCTCCCTCGGGCAGGACCATTACATCCACGTCCAGGTCCGATGCCTCCAGTTGGTCCGCGGCCCTAAGCATCGCCGACAACCCCGCCGAATCCGCATCGAAGGCGAGGACAGCTCTCTCGGTATAACGCCCCAAAGCCCGCAGATGATCGGCGGTGAGGGCAGTTCCCAGGGTGGCAACCACATTACGCACCCCCGCCTGGTGGCAGGCTATGACGTCCGTGTAGCCCTCGACGATCAGTGCCGCGCTCGCGTCCCGAATGGCGTCACGGGCCAGGTTGATCCCGTAGAAGGTCCGGCTCTTGTCGAAAACCGGAGTCGCCGGCGAGTTGAGGTACTTGGGCTCATCGTCTCCCAAGGCGCGCGCCCCGAAGCCGATGACGTCGCCCTGCACCGTTCTAATCGGGAACATCAGCCGTCCCCGGAACCGGTCGTAAGCACCGCTGCCCGAATCGCGCTCCTTCAGTAGCCCGGCCTGCACCAGCAGGGACTCGGGATGGCCACGGGCGGTGAGCATGGACCGCAGGCCTTCCCATTCCGGAAGGCTGTAGCCCAGGCCGAACTCCCGAACGGCGGCTTCCGCAAACCCTCTCTCCGCTAGATACTCCCGAGCCACGTCGGCCCGGTCCGAGTTTCGGAGTAGGTCGCCGTAGTGGGCCGCAGCCAATCCGTTGACCTCCAAGATCAGGTCCTTCTGACTCCGCTCGGCCTGGGTCTCCCGGCCGTAGAACCTCCGGCCAACCGTCCTTGCGAGGCGGTCGGCCGCCTCCACGAAGGTCAGGCCCTCGATCTCCTCCAGGAACTTAATGGCATCGCCCGATGCGCTACACCCGAAGCAGTAGTAGCGGCTCTGGCCTGGGATCACATAGAACGAGGGCGTCTTCTCGTCGTGGAAAGGGCACAGCCCTTTCCAATCCTTACCGGCCTTCTTGAGGCTGGGCACGTAGGACTGGACGACCTCGACGATGTCCGCCCGCTGCTTCAGGTCCTCGAGACTGATGGCATCCTGGCTTGCTTGTCCGCGCCCCATGACCAGACACATCCGGGTCGTGCTTCCGTCGCATCACGCGCCGGACAGACACCACGGTCCGGGCGGCTCATCCGCCCGGACCGTGAGAGACTGCTCCTCGTGCGCTAACGTCCTGCTAAGTAGACACTCGACCTCTAGATCGGTTCCGGAATCCAGATATGCATTCGCGTGACCATGAAGTCGTGGAGGGTAAAGGCCACATTGCACTGCTTCTCGCCACGGACCTCGTGATACCAAAGGATGCAATCGCGGCGGTACTCGTTGGTGTTATAGCCGAAGGTGACCGAGGTGCCGGAGAGAGGAGTCGCCAATGCGTTGCCACTCCCGGAGAAAGTCTCGATCTCATGGGGCCAGCCGTAGCGATACTGGACCTGCTTGAAGGAGTCACCGAGCTGAACGTACTCGTGGGGCTTCCACATGGCCGTGCGGGCGAAGTCACAAGCTTCACCGGCAACAGAGATGGCGACGATCTTGCCATCGCTCTTGTTGATGACGAAGCCGACGGCCACGTCCTCCACCATGTAGAAGTACTCCATCTCATTGGCCCGCAGGTCGAACCAGACCGAGAGAGCCCATACGGGGAATTGGCCTACCGCGCCGCCGCCACCCGCTCCAGGCAGGCCGCCCGCTGCGCCAGCCGGACCGGCGCCAGGGCCAGCACCGGGCCCTTGGAAGCCGAGGAAGCCGCCCGCGCCGGGCATCGGCGGACCCTGACCCGCGGCACCGAAGCCGCCTTCCATGCCGCCCATGCCACCCGGCATCGGGGGCATGCCAGGCCCCGCGCCGGGGCCGCCCGCCATCGGGGGGCCCCCGCCACCGGTCTGAATGTTCAGAGTACCGGGCCGGGAGTTGCCCCAGAAGCCGCTGGCCATGCCGGGGTCGCCCGGATTGAGCACGACCTGCATGCCATCGTCATCGCCCGGCAGGGCACCCATCGTACCCATGCCCGGAGGGCCCATCGGACCCATCATGGGGGCACCGCCGCCGCCGCCCATACCCATCGGGCCGCCCATGCCTGGCATGGGTCCACCCATGCCCATCGGGCCGCCCGCGGGACCACCGAAGGGACCCTCGGGTCCCCCAGCGGGGAAGCCGGCGCCACCGGCGCCGCCCGCGGCGCCACCGACAGCACCCTCACCCGAGCTGACGCCGCCCAAGCTCGCCCCAGGGAAGCCGTCGCTCGTGGCCGGACCCTCGCCCGCGCCACTGGTGGCGATAACGATCGCCTGGGGCTCGCCGTAGAAGGGATTCCCGTACAGCGTGAAAGCCGAATCCCCAAGGCGAACACCTGCGAGCTGCGTCTCCAGCCAATAGGCTGAGGCCGTGCCCGAGCACGCGATCAACACCCCCACGGTCAGGGTAAGAAGCAGTACTCCGCGAGCTCGTGAAGCGCTGTGCATAGTCATCCCCACGTCCTCCTGAAGCGACCGGTCGACTTACGGCCAGGGATATCTCTTGACATCCATAACGCCCTGCGAGCCAAAGGCGTTCATCCAAGGAATCCCGCCAGCCCGCTAGGCGCACCGAATCATCCTCGCGTTTTCGCATCGTGCCGGGCCTTTTCCTGCGTACACGCGATTCTTTCCACAGGACCGACAACAACTTTAGCAAGGGAGCGGGAGAGGTGGCAAGCGAATCTCAGATGGCGCAGCTTCCCACTTCGACCGCCCGGAGAATAACACATCTCAAGCCCACCCCCAACCCCAGAACTGGTTCCAGGCCCGGTCCTGTTCACCTTCATCCATCCGCCACCAGGGCCCCCGCCGCCCTACGCGGAATAGCAGACTGTGCGTCCTCAATCCGGCGACCCTCTGGGAGGTCTCGTATGAAACTGGCAGTTGTGTTGCTCAGCGGCGTCGCGCTCATTGGAGCGGCCGTGATTCCGGGCGTCTCCGCCGATGGTGAACTTCTGGCGTCCAGATTCCCCCCCGATCGCCACACCGACCGCACGGAGCTCTGGGAGCGGCTGGGCACCATTGCGTCGGGCTTCGGGAATATGTACCAGTTCGAGATCGTCCACCGGCCCGAGATGCGTAGCCACCCCTACGAGGCATGGTTCTTCGGATGGGCCGTTGAGGACTGCAATCCCGGTTACCCCGGCTGTGACGCCATCTACCATGCGAGAAGCGATCGGCTCGACGGGGGATGGGAGATCCACTCCGGGCCCGGCCAGTGGTCCACGGCCCACGATGCCTCGGAGTGGGTTCCCGTTGTTACCGCCGATGATGAGATCTACGACGAGTGGCACAACGGTGACCCGACGGTGGCCTGCATGGGAGGGCGGTACTTCCTGGCCCTGAGCGCCACGGGCCACAACGTCGATGGCGAGATCTTCGGAACGCCCGCCGACACCGACGGCAGCCTCCAGGTCATCATGGGCGCTACGTCGAGCGACGGTGTGCATTGGCGCAAGACGGAAGAGCCCCTCCTCATGTACCAGCCGGAGATCGGCCGGCCTCGGACCGTGGGCGATGTGTACACCCATGGCGCCTACGCCCGCCCCTCGCTCATGTGGGATGAGGCCAGATGGAAGCTGTGGTTCGACTACTGGGCCGGTGACAAGGGCGGGGTGAGCCTGGCCTATGCCGAGTGCGACGGCCGGTTCGAGGACCCGGGGGCGTGGCACATCCTCCAGGGAGAGGACGACCCTTGCCTACCTGACTGGCCCAACCCCGACGTGGTGAAGATCGGTGGCCTGTACTACTCCTACTCCGACCCCAGCGGGTACGAGGACCACGGCTGGAGGGGCCGCAAGCTCGCCGAGGCGGTCTCCCTCAACGGCCGAGACTGGGTCGTGCTCGGGTACATGGAGCCGCCGCCGGGGATCCCCGCGAGCCACGTACCCCAGGCCCTAGTCCAGTGCCGCGATGGCCGCCGATACGTGTACCTCACCTATGCCAATCAGCGTGGCGGCGATCCGTACGACTACCGCTACGAGTCAATCGAGATCATGCGCCGCGAGATCACGGATGAGGAGCTGGACGCGTACCGAGCGATGTTGGGAGGCTAGTGCATGAGGATCATCGGATTGGCTGCGGCGGCGGCCCTTGGGCTGCTGCCCATGGCGGCGCTGGACCCCGACCAGATCCCGTTGGTGGCCGGGGAGCACCCGGGCGATGAGGGGATCGAACAGGACCCCCGGGTGCTGGTCGCCGAGGATTTCGAGGTCGGCGACCTAGAGGAAGTCGTGGACCGGTGGACCGAGGCGAGCAACCAAAGCGGCGCCCTGGAGCTGGCAAATGGCTCACCTGACGCCGCGGGTGATCGCTGCCTGCGCATCACGGCCACCGTCGGGGAGAACACTGGCGGTCACCTCTACCAGTCTCTTGATGAGGGCGTTGACGAGGCCTACCTGCGGTTCTACGTACGGTTTCCCGAGGAGGCCGGGTACGTCCATCACTTCGTAACCCTGGGGGGCTACCACCCGCCCACACGGTGGCCTCAAGGCGGGGCGGGCGAGCGGCCAGCGGGGGATGACCGGATCACTGTGGGCATCGAGCCCCACGGGGTCGGCGGCTCCCATCCGCCTCCGGGCATCTGGAGCTTCTATGCCTACTGGCACGAGATGAAGGCTTCGGCCGATGGCAGGTACTGGGGCAACACCATCCGGCCACTGGAGCCTCCGCCGGTGCCCGCGGGCCGTTGGCAGTGCGTGGAGGTGGGCCTGAAGCTCAACACCGTTGGGCCCGATGGTCCGCGTCGCGATGGCAGGCTGCGGCTTTGGCTCGATGGCGACTCGGTGCTGGATGTGTCACAAGGCACGCCTCGCGGGGCCTGGACCGGCATGGGCTTCGAGGTGCGGGAATCTGGCGGCGACCCCTTCGAAGGCTTCAGCTTCCGCACCACCGAGGACCTGAAGATCAACTTCCTCTGGATGATGCACTACGTTACCGAGACAGCGCTCCGCCGTAACGGCATCGAGCCTCCCTTCGACCCGGTGGTGGTGGAGTTCGACAGCATTGTGCTCGCCACGGCCCGCGTGGGCCCCATCGTCCGTGTTGAGTCCTAGTTGGGGCAAGCCGGATTCGGGAGATTCTCCGAGGTCGGCTGGGGTTCGAGGGTGAATAACTAATAGAGATGCCTTCGGGAGACGCGTACATACGTCCGAAGGCCTACGTCCTTCGCTCCGTCCAATATGGGGGGCGGTTCCCGCTGGTCCTAGTCTCGCGTTGCCGGGCAGATCTCGTCGATAGGCGGGGCATCCAGCACCACCACGTCTGTACGTAAGGAGTGATCTGGCCCTATCGTGCACCGTACCCTCGGATCCATGGCCGGGACGATTGCCGCATGAATCCCAAGTGCGGCGACTCGCAGGTCGAGGAGGGGGCGTACTCGAAACTCACACTTGCAGACGACCGCCGAGCGGGCGGAGGTCTGCTCCAGCGTGTCGGAACACCTAATTGGAGGTAGAGTAGCCTATGAACGCGCGTGCCAGAAGACGAGGATTCACGCTCATCGAGCTCCTCGTCGTCATCGCCATCATCGCAATTCTCGCAGCCATCTTGTTCCCCGTTTTCGCACGGGCGAGGGCCAAGGCCCGCCAGACCTCGTGCCTGAGCAATGTCCGCCAGCACACAACCGCGATCCTCTCCTATGCCGCCGACCATGACGGCATGTTCGCCCTCATGGCATACGAGCACTGGCCCTTCGGTGGCTTCGATCCGACGTGGCCTGCGCCCGCGGGCTTCACGCCCATGGGCTGGAACAACGTCATGCCATACATGAAGAACTTCCAGATCCTGTTCGATCCCGGCAACGGTCCCCACTCCGACCGGACCGACGGGGTTAACACCTCGCTCCATCCCGATCGAGTGGGCTTCTGCGACTATTGCTATTGGGGGGCGTACGGCCATCTGTCCATCACCGACGCACCGCCGTGGGAGTGGACCGAGGGCCGGTACGGCCATGCCGTCTTCGACCAGGGCGGCAACCACATCGGCAACATCACCGACTGGACGGCGCGGGGCACGGCCGACTCCGAGGTGGCCGCCGAGGAGCTGCTGTCCCAGTGCACCTTGTGGCATAACGACGACTGGGGCGACCTCTGTGCCCATGGCAGCATCATCGACGAGCAGGACTCGGCCGGCTCGAATGTCGGCTATGTCGATGGCCACGCGAAGTGGAAGCAGTTCCAGCGCATGAACTACATGGACTACGTCGGGTGGCACTTCTTCTAGAGCCCCCGGCAAGGCACGGAAGCTCCCCGGTCTCGAGGGGCTTAGTCGGAAGGGAAGAGTAGGCAATGCGTTACCTAGCATGGATAGCTGCCCTTACCCTCGTCCTCGCCGCGTGCGTGGTCGTCGGCTGCCAGAGCAAGGAGGCATCCGTCGAAGAGGAGCAGCAGCTCGATAACCTGGTCGATCCCGAGACCGGCATCCCCAAGGGCGGTGCCGACACCAGCGGCATGCCCGGCGTCTCGGCACCCAAGGGTGACGCGCCGGACGAGGGCGACGGGTCCGAGTAGCACAGCAAGCAGGCGGCGGGGCGGGCCCATGGCAGTCAACCGGGCTCGCGCCCGCCCCTCTGACACGGAATGCCTTGAGGAGGCTAACTCTAGTGCGCGCGATCCACTGGCTTGCCGTCAGTCTCTTGGCCGTGGCCCTAGTCGCAGCGGTCATGGGCTGTGAGGACAAGAAGGAGCCCAGCCAAGAGGACCTGGAGCTGCTGGGCGGCATGGAGCCCGGCGCCCAGCCCGATCCGCTCCCCGGCGTCTCTCCGCCCAAGGAGCGACCCGAGTCGCAGGACGAGGACACCGAGCCTGCGTCCGAGCAGACGGGCGACGAGGCTGGCGCCGACGACGAAGCACCAGAGGCAGCAACAGAGCAGGACCCGGCCGCGGAGCCCAGCGAGGCGGCGCCGGCCGACGATGAGGAGTGATCCTATTGCGTAGCCGTAGAACACGCGGCTTCACCCTGATTGAGCTACTGGTTGTCATCGCCATCATCGCAATTCTCGCGGCGATTCTGTTCCCCGTTTTCGCCCGAGCGCGGGCTCAGGCCCGGAAGACCTCCTGCCTGAGCAATGTGCGGCAGATCAACACCGCGCATCTCTCCTACGCGGCGGACCATGATGGCTTCCTGGTCCTCTACCACACTCCCAACTGGCCCTTCGGCGGGATGATCGATCGCAACGTGGGCCCGTGGGGGCACAATCTCGTTCAGCCCTACGTCAAGAACTGGCAGATCTTCGAAGATCCGTCGAACACCCCATTCATGAGGCAGTATCCACCCTCAACGGACGTCTGGGGACCTCCGGCATGGGGCGACGTGATCCTGTTCTCGGACTACAACTGTTGGGCTGGCTACGGCCATCGCTACTGGGCTGGGTTCTGGGCAGACTGGCCGTGGGACACCCACCATGTTTACGACCAGACCGGCAACGACCTTGGCCGGATCGGTCGCAACTTCACCGCCGCCAGCGACGATGCATCCAACGCCGCCCAACGGTACATCACGTCCTGTTTCGTCAACGCAGGCTGGCCCAACCAGCATGACCCGGCCCATGGCCAGATCGCCCATGCCGATGAGCAGGACTCTGCGGGAGCCAATTGTGGCTATCTGGATGGCCATGCGAAGTGGAAGCAGTTCCGGCGCATGAACTATCTCGATTACGCCGGCCTGCACTTCTTCTAGAGGACCAGCGACCATAGAGTCTGGATGGAGGAGTTTGCCTTGCGCACACTACTTTGGATTGGCCTCATCGCCCTATTCGCTGCCGTCGCTCTGATCGGCTGCGGGGGCGAAGAGGCTGGCGGGGCTTCCGGAGAGCCTGCTGAGCCCCTTGGTATGGATGATCCCGAGTACCAGAGCAATAGCACCGATGTTCCAGGCGTCAAGTTGCCTGAGGGCGGCGCGACGACCAAGGCCGAGGTAGAGGCCGATATGGAAGCTGGCGGCAGTGCACCCCTCAGCGGCGACGTGGACGGACTGCCCGGAGTGAAGGCCCCGGGCGAGTAGCCGGCGCGGAACCG
>WJIW01000330.1 GCA_014730065.1 Armatimonadia bacterium
CGCGACACCCAGGTCGGTTATGGGCCCCGGACGGTAGCGCTTCTCGTCCCAACTGGTGGCGACTTCGACGTAGGAGGCTCGTCGGCAAGCCTCCAGGGGGCCCGTGAGCCGGCGCCCGAGGTAGTCGGTGGAGTAGTCGGCGGCCACGCGCCGCGGCGTGCGGCGCTGCTCGCCTCGGACCCGGACGATCCGCAGGTTGTGGGCGATCCAGTACACGGTAACCACGGCGGCCAGGGCCACCAGTGCCAGCCCCAAGGTCACGTCGCGGATCAGGTTATAGGCCACGATGCCGTCGGCGAACCGGTGCCACGCATAGGCGATGATCGCCCAGCCAGCCAGGCCGACCACGGAGTGCAGCAGTGTTCGCCACCACGGCGACCAGCGCCGAACGCCCGGCTCTGGAGTAGCGTAGGGTTGCTCTCGGCTCATTCCGCCTCGACCTCTCGCCGCTTCCGCAGTACTCGCCCGAGACTTCCGCACCCTCCGGGCCGCACCTCCTGGAGGGCCCGAGATCCATGCTCACGGAAGCCCTGTGAACCCGGGGCCTCGGCGGGGCATATAACAGAGACGAGGCGCCCAAGCGGGTGGCGTCTGGAGCGGGGATGGCGAGGCGGCCAGGCATGTGCCCTGATTCGGGCCTACAACGGGAGCAGGGGTCGGCGGCTACGAGCGCCGGGCTCAGGGAGAAGCGCCGGTTCGTACGCATCGGCGGGAAGCTGAGCGTGGCACTGCGGCATGTGAGCCCCGAGGGCCCCGGCCAGACCAACCCCGCCATCCTCACGTCCCTCTCCGTCGGTGGGGCCCGGGTACGCTGCTCGGCCAACCTCGAGAGAGGGACTACCGTCACGCTGAACCTGCCCATCCCATCGATGATGGATCCCGCATCGGCCGATGCGCGGGTGGTGGCCGTGTCGGCGTGTGACGATCCAGACCAGTGGGAGCTGTCACTGGAGTTCACCGAGATCGATGTCACGGACCTGCGGAAGATCGCTGAGTTCATCACCGAGCGCCTAGGCAGGGAGCGGGATGGCCAGCAGGTGCTCAGGGTGAAGCTGGACCTGCTACAAGACCTGGCCCAGGTGTTCCACGCGACTACCGATGTGGACCGGATTTTGGCCGCCGTAGTGGACATCGCCTTGGAGCTGTCGGGGGCCGAATCGGGATCCCTGCTGCTGGTGGACAGAGACCGCAAGCAGCTACGCTTCGAGGTGGCCCGGGGGCCGAAGGCGCGGCAAGTCAAAGACCTCTCATTGCGGATGGGCGAGGGGGTAGCGGGCTGGGTGGCGGAGCACGGGCGTCCCCTGAAGCTAGACCGCGCCGACCAAGACGAGCGCTGGGCCCGGGAGATCGCGGACCAGATCGGCTATGTGGCAACCACCCTCCTGGCCGTGCCCCTCAAGATGAAGGAACAATGCATCGGCGTCCTCGAGGTCATGAACCGTCCCGATGGCCGGCCCTTCGATGTGTCCGATGTGCAGCTCCTGGAGGCCCTGGCGACCCAGGCGGCTATCGTTATCGAGAACGCGCGCCTATATGCCGAGGTGGAGCAGGCGGCGCGCGCCTCCCAGACCGACCTGGAGGGGCTCAGCGCCGAGATGGAGACCTGGCAGCGCGCCGCCGAGGCGAACCTCACCCAGGCGGCGGTGGTCTACCTCCTCGAGTCTCCAGTGCTCCTGATGAACGAGGCGGGCCGGCTCCTCTTCGAGAACCTGAGCACGGTGGGCGAGATCGTCCTGGATGAGCTGAGAGAGATCTTGGAGGACATCCGGATGGTGGCCCCGGTGGCGACGCGTACATCGGCGACCCACGTGCTGCCCGCGAGCGAAGGGGCCGAGCCCATCCTGATGGCCCACATCGCACTGCTCCTCGATGAGGACGGCCACAAGCACGCCCTCGTCGCCCACCTGGTGGACATCCGCGGCTGAGGACGCTCATTGAGTAGGCACGGCGGCGAGCGAGTCGGAGACCCCACGCCCACCGCCGAGACCGCGTACCCTTCGACTACTCCACCGTGACCCACACGGGCGCAGTGGTCAGCACGTTGGCATCCTCCTGGCCCACGCGCACGAAGAAGTAGTGCTCGCCCTTCTCGGGCCTTAGGGTCATGGTGTGCCTGACCTTCTCCTGGCCGAAGACGGGCATGTCGATCATCTCGCCATCCTGGTAGATCTCGATCTTACTCGTCTTGTCCCCGGGGTCGGGATCGTCGATATCAATCTCCAGCACGACCTGTCGCACGGGATCATCGATGACGGTGCCCATCATCTCGCCGTTGACCCTGAAGAGGACTCGGCAGTTGCGGTCATTGGTGGAGTAACAGTGTCGACGACCCAGCGCGCTGATGACGTTGTCGCTAGTTAGGGCAGGGAGCCACATGCCCGTCCAGGCCCCCCGCGTGCCCCAGTCGGGCGAGTGAGTATCGTCGGTGCCCGCGGCGGCGATGTGCCATCCGTTGTTAAGGGCGAGGATGTAGGCCTGGAGCTCCTGGTCGCTGCGGACCTCCATGAGGTGCATGTTCTCGTCGGCACCCTCGTGGTACGGGAGCCCCTTCCAGCCCCAGTCACCGGTCCCGTCGCCGGGGTGGTTGAACATAGCCACCACGTCGGCATCGGGCAGCGCCTCGAACAGGCTCTCCATGTCCGGAGGCCAGATGCGGCCGGGGGGGTCGAGCAGATTCGCGTGACCAGTGCGCTTGGTCCATTCGAGGCCGGGGAAGGCGGCGAACTTGCCGTCCTCGTTCATCCGCCAAGCGGTCTCGCGGATGTCCCGCCACTCCGCCTCGGAGACCATCTCCAGATGGTCGGTAAGGCAGAAGAAGTCCATGCCGGCTACGTCCCGGGCGTAGGCGTAGGCGTCGCTGGGGAGCATGCAGCCGTCGGAGTAGTACGTGTGTGAGTGGATGTTCCCGAAATAGCACTCCAGTGGGTTGTCCACCCGCACGTCCACCAGGGTCGCGGTCCTGCGGTTGGCCACGCCGGGCGCCATACCGTACACGTGCAGAGCGGCGGGCCCGTTGAGGACCCTAGTCGTATCCACGGTGGCGCGCCAGTAGTGGGTGCCGGGCACCCGCGCCATGGGCACATGGCCGGCGTCCCCAAAACCGATGGACAGATGGGTCGGGTCCACCGACGGCGGGTAGACCTTCACGCTGGCGGTGATCTCGCCTGTCACTACCTCATCGATGGCGGGGCGCACAAACTCGATACTCCAGGTCGGCTTCTCGTCCTGGGCCACAGCCATTGGCGCCAGCAGCAGTGCAATGGCGGCCATGGAGACGGCGACCGCGATCCCTCTCACTCGTGTGCAGTGCATCACTTCATCCCTCCTCCTCTACGAGTGTGGCCGGCGGGGCCAGCCGGTTCGTAGATTGCGCCATGGACGGCGCCAATCCTGCGCCCATATGGTAAGATACGGTCGGTGGGTGAATCGCCGGAAGCCGCCCGTGGCGGGCCGATTCAGCGGCCATTTGGCCTTGACATTGGGGGGCCCCGCAAGTACCCTCTTCTCTTTGCGAGTACTCTGCAAGTGACCGACGTGATCGAGGTGTGTGTCCGATGGCCGAAACGGCAGTCTTCCGTAGCGGAGGACGGCAGTTCCATGTGAAGGTCGGCGATGTGGTAGACCTCCCGCGTATCGATGGCGAAGAGGGCTCCGAGATCGCCTTCGAGGAGGTCCTCCTCTACCAGGTTCCGGGCAATGTGCGCGTGGGCGCGCCCTTCGTCGAGGGGGCCAAGGTCTTCGCGGAGATTACCGACCAGACCAAGGGCCCGAAGATCCGCGGCTTCAAGTACAAGCCCAAGAAGCATTACAAGCGGAGTTTCGGCCACCGCCAGGCGATCACCCGGGTGACCATCACAAGTATCGAGATCAAGGGCGGAGCCGCCAAGGCCGAGTCCAAGGAAGAGACCGAAGAGCCGGCCGCGGCCGCGTCGGAGTAGCCCCTCGGCGCAGGCGGCCCAGCGACGGTCAGTAAGGATGATGCGATATGGCCCACAAAAAGGGCATGGGCAGCACCCGTAACGGGCGCGACAGCAATCCCCAGTTCCTGGGAGTCAAGGCCGGCGATCAGCAGGTCGTTACCGCGGGCTCTATCCTTGTGCGGCAGCGTGGCACGCCCATCCATCCGGGCGACAACGTGGGCCGCGGCAAGGACGACACCCTCTTCGCGCTGATCCCCGGCAAGGTGAGCTACATCACGTCGGGCAAGAGGAAGCGCGTGTGTGTCATGCCCGTGGACTCCGACGGCTAGGCACGCAGCTAGATATAGGCTCCGATGATCTGGGAAGCTCCCCCGCGGCGCGTGGGAGCTTCTCGTCGTTTTGGGGCGTTGAAGGGAGACCGATGAGCGACTTCGTTGATGAGGCGGTTCTGCATGTCAAGGCGGGCGACGGTGGCGACGGTACCGTGTCTCTGCACCGCGAGAAGTACAATCCCAAGGGCGGACCCGATGGCGGAGACGGCGGTCGGGGCGGCGATGTGATCCTCGTGGCCACCGCCGGCATGTCCAGCCTCATCGACTTCCGATACCGGTCCACCTTCAAGGCAGGAAGCGGCGACGCCGGAGGCACCAATCGACGCACCGGACGATCGGGGCGAGACACGCGGATCAAGGTCCCTGTGGGCTGCGCCATCTATGACGAGGAGAGCCGGGAGCTGTACGGCGAGCTGGTGGCTCCTAGGCAGGAGTTCGTCATCGCCGTGGGGGGCGAGGGCGGTAGGGGGAACGCCGGCTTCACCACGTCGACACGGCAGACCCCTCAGTTCTGCGAGCGGGGCGAGCCGGGGGAAGAGGCGCGGATCCGGCTCGAGCTGAAGCTGCTGGCCGACATCGGACTCGTGGGCCTGCCCAATGCCGGCAAGTCCAGCCTGCTTCGCGTCGCCTCGGCGGCCAAGCCCAAGGTGGCCTCCTACCCCTTTACCACGCTCCAGCCGATCCTGGGAGTCTACCGCGCGGGTGAGGATGAGTCGTACGTCATCGCGGACATCCCTGGCCTGATCGAGGGCGCCCACGAGGGCGTTGGCCTGGGCGATGGGTTCCTAAAACACCTGGAGCGGACCCGGGCATTGATCCACATGCTGGACGTTTCGCTCATCGAGCGGGGCGACCCCGTCGCCGACTACCTGACCATCCGCCGGGAGCTGGAGGCGTACGGCCGGGGGCTGGCGGAGCTGCCCGCAGTGGTCGGCCTGAACAAGATGGACATCTCCGATGACGAGGTCGTCGACCTCGTGGAGGAGGAGCTTCGGAAGGCCGGCTGCGAGTTCGAGATGTTCCGGCTGTCGGCGGGCACGGGGCAGGGCGTGGAGCCCCTGGTCGGCGCGGCGGTCCGCCACGTCCGCTACCTGCGAAGAGACGAGGTCGATCCCGAAGAGGAAGCACCCAAGCGGCAGTACCGCCCGGCCCCGGCCCCGCGTCCCTTGGTGGTCGAGGGGCCCATCGAGCTGACCGACGAGGAGGGCGCTGGCCTCTTGTTCCAGGTCTCGGGCGACGAGGTCGAGCGGGTCATGCGGCGCACTCACCTCAACAACCCCGAAGCCATCCTGTACCTCCACCGGCAGCTTGTGGACCTGGGCGTGCTGGACCGGCTGGAAGCCCGGGGCGCGCGCGAGGGCGATACGGTGCGCATCGGAGACGTGGAGCTGGAGTACATCGATTCGGCGTACGTGCGCGAGGAGTGACGGCCGCCCCGGCAGGGGCAGTTGCGGGGCTGGATCTCAGTCGGCCAAGCTCCGGCCGTATAGGTGGGCGACTGTGGCGCGGGAGAGGTGGCCCGCAGTGGTCTTGGGCAGGCGGGGCACGCGGAGGATCGCCTGGGGGGTCTCGTACTCCGCCAGGTAGCCTCGGCAGTGCTCGAGGATGTCCTCGTCGGAGACTTGGGCCTCGTCGTCCAGGACCACCACCGCCTTGGGCACTTCGCCTCGATCGGGCTCCTTCACACCGACCACACAGGCCTCCAAGATACCGTCCAATGCCTGCAAAACCCTCTCCACATGGCCCGGGTAGACGTTCAGGCCCTCGACGATGATTAGGTCCTTCTTGCGGCCAACCAGGTGGAGGAAGCCCAGGGGGTCCATCCATCCCAGGTCACCGGTGTGGAGCCAGCCGTCGCGCATAACGGTCATGGTATCCCTCGCCCGGCCCAGGTACCCTGACATGACGTTCGGCCCGCGGATGATGATCTCGCCCACATCGCCCATGGGCGTCAGGGTCATGCGGTCATCGGCGATGCGCAGCGTCTGGTTCGGTAGGGCCCGCCCCACGGTACCCGGTCGGCGGTCTCCGCCGAAGGGGTTGCAGGTGCTGACGGCGGACCCCTCGGTGAGTCCATAGCTCTCGACGACGGGCACGCCGTACCGCTCCTCGAACCGTCCCAAGACCTCCACGGGCAGCGAATCGCCGCCGGAGAGGGCGAACCTCAGCCTGGACGCCTCGCCCGTCTCGGGCGACTGGCCCAGCCGAGACAGAACCGTGGGCGGAGCCACCACGAAGGTGGAGCCGTGCAGCTCCAGGGTGTGGGACACGCACTCGGCCGAGGCCGTCGGGCAGAGGGCGATCCGGGCGCCGGCGGTCAGGGGCAGCAGGCAGCCCACCACCACGGCGTACACATGCCAGAGGGGGACGGCGGTGGTGAAGACGTCGGTCTCATCCACGGGGGTGAGATGGAGCATGGTCTCCACGGTAGAGCTCAGGTTTCCGTGGGTCAGGACCGCGCCCATGGGATCGCCGGTCATCCCCGAGGTGTAGAAGCACGCGACCCGGTCGCGCGGGCCGAGGATCTCGTGGAAGACCAGGCTGCCCGGGTCCGCGGGTTCGATATCCTCGAGGCAGCGAGGGGCGCCCATGTCCCCGCAGGCACCGGCGAGCTTCTCCGCCCGCCCGGCCCAAGGTCGCTGGCAGAAGACCATGGCGCAGTCGCTATCGGCCAGCACACTCAAAAGCTGCTGATCGGGGATGCGCTCGTTGAAGGGCACGAGGACGCGCTGGCTGGCGATAGCCGCGAGGTAGAGGGCGATGAACTCCGCCGAGGGCTCGCAGAGGGCGCCGATCAGGGCTTCCTCGGGGGTCTTGCGCATGGCCGAAGCGTAGGCCGCGGCGAGGCCCACCAGGCGACCATAGGACGTGGCTCCCCGGGCATCGATCACCGCCGGCCGCTCGGGGGCGCTCACCGCGACGCTGCCGATGGACTCGGTCAGTAGCATCCCGCTCGCCCCCTGTTCGGTCGGATACTCGTTCATTCGCCCTCCCCTCCCCCGGGCTCCTCCCCGCCGCGAGACGCGCC
>WJIW01000331.1 GCA_014730065.1 Armatimonadia bacterium
CCTCCACTTCGTGTGTACCGAGGAGGCCTCCATGGCCATTCTCTCGCTTATCGGCATGATCGCTCTGCTGCAGCCTGGCCACCCGGATGACGCGCCTGAGTGGGACGTGGACTGGTTCCTACAGGTCGGTCATGTGCGAGCGCTGGCGCCGCATCCGGCCGGGGGCATGTGGGTCGTAGGGTCGGGTCGTGAATCAGGCGACCTCTGGCACGTCGACCATCGGACCGTCGAGCGGGCCGCCGCCCTCCGGGAGCCGAGACCGTGGCCCATTCAGCCCGTGCCTCCCGAGGCGCAGCTGGACGCATGGATCGACCCGCTTCATGTCGACTGGGGCCTGCGCGCCGCGGCCGTCGATGACGAGAGCCGCTTGTGGGTGGCGACGGGCTCGGGCCTGCTCGAGGTGGCCCCGGATGGCCCTGTCCTTCACGTATCGCTCAGGCCCATCGCGGGCTTCGGTCCCAGCCTGTTCCACTACTCCCAGACCCAGCCGCCGCGCCGCGCCGGGAGCGCGACGGTGATGGCCGCCGGCCCCCACGGGATCTGGGCATGGGGCTCCGAGCTGGGCCTGCTCCGCCGTACCTGCGGTGTGTGGCACCCTTACAGTGGCTACTTCCCGCGCGATAGGGACAACCAGCTCCTGGATGACCTGATCGGCGACGCACACATCACCGCCATGGCCTGCCATCCCGACGGACGCGTCGCTCTCGGTGCCGCCTCGGGAGCGGTGCTACTTCTGACGCAGACCGAAGCCCATGGCGGGACCGACGTGCACCTGCATTCCCGCCATGAAACCGAGACCACCGGTATCTCCGGTGCGATCTCGGACCTGGAGTGGGACTCACGGGGTAGGCTCTGGGCCGCCTCGCGAGGACGGTACGACGCGTTCGGCGATATGCCGGGGACCGTGGCGGTGATGGACGGCGATAGCTGGCGCGCGTGGCCGCCCAGATCCGCCGGCTTGCCGCCAAGGCCCATCAGCGCGGTGTGCGAGGTCGAGACCGGACGCGTATGGATTGGCGTGGACTGGCACGATGGCTACTCCGGTGGCTCCCCGCCACCCCAGACCGGCCTTCTGGAGCTGGTTGGCGATGAGTGGCGGTATGTCGATCCCCCAGCCTTCCACCGGGAGCTGCAGTACGTCCATGACCGCGAGCAGCGGCTCTGGCGGCAGTCGGTAACGAACCAGTGCTGGCGGCACGTAGATGCCTTGCGCGCCGACGGCCAAGGGCGCGTCTGGGTCGGTACCCACGCGGGCCTTGCCGTCTTCTCCGGCAGCGAGGGCTCCACCGCGCCTCCGACGAACCCATAGGCCGTCTGGCATGGCAAGCTACGATGGGGACTATCGGGAGGAATGACATGAAGATCCTCACTGGCCAGCCCTTGCGCTACGCCCTAGCGGCTTGCCTTCTGTCCGCCCTCATCCTCTGCGGCTGCGGCGGCGGCACGCCCGGCACTGACACGGGCAGCGACATCAGCGGCGTCGTGGTCGATGCCGAGAACCCCGACCAGCCCATCGGAAATGCGTACGTGTACATTCCCGCCGGCGGCGCGCGCCAGGCGACCCCGGGCGTGGTCGCCGAGACCACGGCGGCGTCCGACGGCTCGTACACCCTCCGGAACGTCCCAGCGGGCGACTGGCAGATACTGGTCGAGCCCCCCGACGCTTCGGGCTACGCCGACTTCGGTGTTGCCGTGGAGGTGGCTTCCAGCGCCCTTCGCCTGCGCCTCACGGGCCTAGCCTCGGCGACGGCCAGCCGGGTTGCGACCATCGAAGTGGTGCCCGAGGCCGCGACCCTGGACCCCGGCGCCACTCGGGACTTCGGCACCGTCGTCCGGGACAGCCAGGGCAACGCCATCGATGCGGCCTGCACCTGGACGGTCGATGGCGCCATCGGGACCATCGGCGATACGGGCCTTCTCACCGCCGCGGAGGACCCGGCGACGGGGAGCGTCATCGCCAGCCTGGCCGGCGTGCAAGGTAGCGCGCCGGTTACGATCCAGGGCAAGGGCGTTCCCCTCAGCCCGAATGGCTGGCCTCTGTTCAAGCGCGACCCCCTCCGCACGAGCCTGACCCCAGTGAATGGCCCGACCACCGCTACCATCAAGTGGACCTTCCCCGTGGGCGAGTGGGTCGTGCCCGGACCCGTGGTCGACACCGAAGGCAACCTCTACGTGGGTGCCTCGGACAACAAGCTGTACGCCCTTGGCCCCTCGGGCACGGCCAGGTGGTCCTACGAGACGGGCAACACCATCGACGCCTCGGCGGCCCTCACCCCGGGAGGCACTGTGTACGTCGCCTCCGCCGACAGCACCCTCTATGCCATGAACACAACGGGGGCCGTGCGTTGGACCTATGACCTGCGCCGAAATCCCGGGACCTCCTCACCCCTCGTCGATCCGGGTGGCCACGTGTTCGTCGGAACCCGCAGCCAGGTGTTCCATGCCGTCCGGCCCGATGGCACCAATCTGTTCGAGGCCCGCTTCGGGAACTGGGTCGCCGGGGCCGCGGCGGTCGCGCCCGATGGCACCGTCTACATAGGGTCGTGGGATGACTACCTCTACGCCCTGGCACCCGATGGAACGGTCAAGTGGCGGTACGATACCGGCGATGACATCTACAGCACGCCCGCCATTGGCCCCACCGGCACGGTGTACGTGGGCTCCAACGACGACGCGCTCCATGCCGTAAGCCCGGCGGGCGCTCGCGTCTGGCGCTATGCCGTGGGCGACGATGTGCGCAGCAGCCCGGCCATGACGCCCCTGGGCAACATCGTCTTCGGCTCCCACGACGGCAAGATCTACAGCGTGGACCCGCAGGGGGACCTGAACTGGGAGGTCACGACGGGCGGACGCGTCACGTGCGCGCCCGCCGTCGATGGCGACGGCCGAGTCTACGCCGGGTCGTGGGATGGAGCCATGTACTGCATCGACCCATCGGGCCAGACGCTGTGGACCTACCAAACGGGCAACCGCATCGAGAGCAGCGCCGCCATCGGCGACGATGGCACCCTCTACTTCGGCTCCCACGATGGCAGCGTTTACGCCATCAGGGATCCGTAGTACCGGCGGCTTCGGCCGGGTGGGCGGTGCCGTCGATGTTGAGCCCGATCTCCACGGGGCCGCCCGCCCGGTTGTCGACGCGCATGGTGTCGTAGAACTCGTTGGCGACTATCTGGGCACCCAGGCAGTCCGGCTCCAGGGTGATGTGGTCGGGGTTCGAAGCCAGGCCCTCGGTGTTGATGAACACACAGCCCACCACGCTCAGCCGCCCACCGTCGACCTGTAGGACGGGCGAGGCTTGGTTGTCGGGATGGATGGAGTAGAAGTGGCAGTTGCTGAAGGACACTCGGCCCAGCCCATCGATCCGTGCTGCCGACATCCCGCGGGCGCCGTCGATGCTGCCGAAGATCCCGCAGCCGGTGAACCGTACCATGCCGTTATTCCGGGGCCCCACAATGATGTCGCCGAAGATCTGGCTGTTGGAGAAGCTCACGCCGGCGTGGCCCTGGACCGAGTCCACTTGAACGGCGACGGAGCAATGGTCGGCACCCGACTGCGTCAGCAGCACGTTGCCGGGGCCGGCGTAGGGGCCCGTACCGATGCCCTCGCGGAACCGGAACCCTACGGCGTAGGAGAGAGCGAAGCAGTTCGTCACATACTCCCAGTCCGTGCGTCCGAACACGAACGCCTCCCCGTTCTCGGCGACGAACTCCCGCAGGGGGCTGGCGGGATCGGGCTCCCAGAAGGGCCAGAGGTGGACGTTCTCGATGCGGCCCACGTCGATGCAGTGATCGACGAACACACCTCGGTAGAGGGCGTCGGCGTACAATCCGCGGATGTAATGCCGTCCCGACACCTGGTTCCCGAAGTCCACGGCCTGGTAGGGGTTGACCATGAGCACATCGACGATGGACGCGTTGTCGTCACTCGAACGGACGGTCCACGGGTAGGCGACGGGAGGGTTGGTTCGGGTTTGGTCGGGATAGAAGATCGTCAGGCCCCGGATGGTCGAGTTGCGGCCCAAGGTGATGAAAGCGTCGCCTTCGGGGTCGCCGGCGCCGCCCACGGGCAGCAGCACACTGCCCCGCAGGAGGGGATCGGCTGTCGGATCATCGGCAGGCTCGTGGTAGGCGCTAACGGTGGGGGGCGCCGCCCAGGTCCCCTGGAGCGTCACGTCAGGGGGCACCGTCAGGCTGCCCTCCATGCGGTAGTGACCAGGGGGCACGCGAAGGGTGCCACCACCGGCCTCGAGCTGTGCGTCCAGGGCGAGCTGGAAGGCCGCCGTATCGTCGGCTTTGCCATCGCCCACGGCGCCGAAGTCGATGACGCTCGGCTGCGCGCTGAGGGCCATGGCGGCGATGAGTATGGGTAGGTGTAGCATCTTGCTCCCTTCGAGGGCCTATGGGTTGTGTCCGGGGTTCCGGGGCCGTCACGGCTTACCTGCTCGGGCGGCGGGAGGTGTTGCGGATGGTCGACGCCGTCATACTGGCCGGTGGACGAATCCCCGATAGCGAAGCGGGGTTCCGGGATGCCGTCGGCGTCCCCTGCAAGAGCCTCATCGACCTAGAGGGCCGGATCATGGTGGGCCACGTCGTCGCCGCCTTGCGGGCCGCGTCGGGGATCGGACGGATCGTCGTCGTCGGCCCTGCCGAGCTCCAGGGACACCCCGACCTGCTCGAGGCGGACCGGGTCCTCCCCGAGGCCGAGGGCAGGAGCGAGAACCTCTATGCCGCGCTGGACGCCCTCGGAGACGCCCGGCGGGTCATCATGTGCACGTCGGACACCCCTCTCGTTCTGCCCCACATGGTCGACGATGCCCTCCATGCTCTGCCCGTTAGGGTCGATTTGGGTTACGTCCTGGTACCCTATCGCAGAGCCATGGAGCGGTTCGCGGACCGGCCCCCTCCGCCCCCCGATCATCGGGGCAGGCAGTTGCCAAGCTGGGTCTCGGTGCGGCTTCGCGACGGGCGATTCACGGGGACGGCATGTATGGTCTGTAGCCCGGAGGCCGCGCATAGCATGCGCCGGATCCTGAAGGGCGTGTTCGATGATCGGGAGATGGGGAACGTGCTGCGCGTCCTGCGACCGGTCCTGGGCCTGCCGCTTCTGCTTCGCATCGGGCTTGCTCTCAGGTGCCCCGCCCTGGGGCCACTGATCTCGGTGAAGGGGCTCGAGCAGCGGCTGAGCCGAGGACTAGGCCTTACCGGCCGGGCGTACGTGAGTCCCTATGCGGAGCTGGCTTTCGATGTGGACCATCTGGGCGACCTGCCCATCGCCCAGCGCGAGCTGCGCAAGTATCGAGACCAGGGCGTCCTGCCGGTCTAGAGCCCCGGCAGCGGCAAGCCGGTGTCGCGGTCGATGGGCTGCTCCATGGTGGGCACGTCGATCTGGAGCGTCCGGCGGCCTCGGCGTAGGGTAATGGGTACCTCATCGCCCACGGGCACCCCGAAGACGGTGCGGCGTGCGGCATTGGCCGTCGTGACCTCCTGCTCTCCCAGGCTGGTGATGACATCCCCGGCGCGGATCCCCGCCCGCTCGGCGGGGGCGCCGCGGAAGAGCTGGGCCACCACCAGTCCCTCGGTCTCGTCCACTCCGAGGCGCTCGGCGAGGCGGGGGGTGAGGGGGGCGGGCACGATGCCGATCCACGAGCGACTCACCTTGCCCGTCCGCAGCAGCTCATCGACCACATCCATGACGATGCTGGTGGGAATGGCGAATCCTATGCCCACCGATCCGCCGCCACCTTGGCTGAGGATAGCAGTGTTGATGCCCACGAGCTCGCCCCGGATGTTCACCAAGGCCCCGCCCGAGTTCCCCGGGTTGATGGCCGCATCGGTCTGGATGAAATCCTCGTACATGGAGATTCCCACATCCGCCCGGCCCGTGGCGCTCACGATGCCCGCTGTCACGGTGTTGACGAGGCCGAAGGGGTTCCCGATAGCGACGACCCACTCGCCGGCTCGGAGGGCTTCGGAGTCGCCCATGGTAACAACGGGCAGGTCGGTGGCGGGCACGCGCAGGAGGGCCACATCGGTGGCGGGATCGCGGCCGACGAGCTCGGCGGCCAGCTCCCGCCCGTCGCTCAGCACCACCTCGATCTCATCGGCGGATCGGACGTTATGATCGTTGGTGACGATGAGGCCATCGCCGGCGATGACCACGCCCGAGCCTTCCCAGCGCTCTTCGCGGTCGGGCGCCCTGCCCCCCAGCATGCCATCGAAGGGAGTGCCACCCAGAAAGTCGCGGAGGAAGGGGTCCATGGGCATCAGCCGCCCGCCGGGCACCCTTCGGCTCGCCCGAATGAACACGACGCTGGGCGAGGCCCCCTCGGCGATGGAGACGAAGGCCTCGCCCAGAAGCTCCAGGCGCGCAATGGGGTCGGGCGCCTCGGGTTGTGCGGTGCATGCGCCCGCGACAAGCGACCCCATCACAAGCGCCAAAAGGAAGCCGCGGGCCATGACGCCACCTCCATCGATGGCTGCTCCATCTCGCACTGCGCCGCCGGCCTAGAGGAACAGGATCAGCAGTGCCAGCAGTCCTACGCCGAGCACGAGGGGCAAGGCGCATCCCATGTACGGCGCCTTGGTGGGCCGATGGGGGCGGCGTACCCGGAGGACCGGCGGGGGCATGATCGCACCTTCGACTCGGGCTCCCTCCATGTCCGTATCGGCTATGACCGCGTGGTTGAGATCAGCCCCGGTGAGATCGGCCTGGTACAGATTCGCGCCTTCGAGATCGCATTCGGCCAGGTCCGCCTCTCGGAGGTCGGCGAATCGGAGCTTGGCGAATCTCAGGTTGGCGTGGGATAGATCCGCTCGGCTGAGGTTCGCTCGCGTGAAGAAGGCTACGCTGAAGTCGGAGCCATCGAGGCTCGCCTCGCTCAGGGTTGCCTCGCTCAGGTTCGCGTGTATCATGCTTGCCGCCCGGAAGTCGACGCCGGTAAGGTCCGCACCTTCCAGATCAGCATCCCGGCCACGGGCCCTAACGAGAACCGCCCGAGTCAGGTTGGCGCCTCGCAGGTCGGCTCCTGCGAGCTGGGCCATGCGGAGGCTGGCCCCGGTGAGGTTCGCGCCCGAGAGGTCGGCCCCCCGAAGCCTGGCGTGCGTCAGGTCGACGCCCGACAGATCCAAGCCCGAAAGGGGGGCTTTGGAGAGGTCGATGATCTTCGCGGGGTTCGCCTCGCGCCATTCGTTCCAGGCCTGGGCGCCTTGCTTCAGTCTCTCGACTAGTTCCTGGTCGGCCACTCCAGCACCCACTTCCCAAGTCATCGGTAGCTCTATCAGGCCTTCGGCCCGGGCTAACTGCGGTCGGCGACCCTTACTGGGCGGGCTCGTCGTCCGCCAGCGGCCGGACTCGGATGTTGCGGAACCGGGTCACTTTGCCATCCCAGTCGCCGCCGCCGTGTACTTGAAGCGCGATCCCCTCCTGGGCCGGAAGGCGCTGCTCTGTATCAGTGTACTCGATGATCTTGTTCCCGTTGAGCCATACTTGGATTCGGGGCACAGCGCCGCTGATGATGATGCGGGCCTCGTTCCATTGCTCGGCCTTGTAGAAGCGGAACCAATCGGGATTGGGCTGCAGCCAGCCGCCGATGCCCTCCCCGTAGATGGTGCCCACCTCGCCATCGGGCCGGTAGTCGACGGTGGACTGGTAGCACTGGCCGTTATCTTTGCAGCGCAGGAAGAACCCCGAGTCGATGCCCCAATCGGGGTTCATCTCGTACCGGACCTCGTAGTCGCCGTAGTCCGCCTCGGTGACCAGAATGCCGCCATTGCCCGGGCCGTTCTGAGTGCCGGTGATCACACCGTCCACGACCGCCCAGCTACCGCCGTCCCCATGACCCGTCTCCGACGAGACCTTCCATCCGTCCAAGCTCTCGCCATCGAACAGAGGGGTAAACTCGTCTTCGGGGGCCCAGTCCCACTTGATGGGCCGGTAGCGGATATCACGGTACTCGACGCCCGAATGATCGCCTTGGAGCATTAGTCCGGCGGGATGGCCGTAGTTCTGATCCACGGCCCCACCCGTGACGCTCTCGAACTCGCTGTCGATGATCAGGGTGCCGTTCTGCTCCACATGGAGGTACCCGGGCCGGACGCGGTTGCCGTCGCGATCGATGCGCGGGGCGCGGAACCGAATGTCGTAGCTCTGCCACTCCCCCGCCGGCTTGCTGGCATTCTCCATAGGGACAATCTGGCCGTACAGCGCGCCACAGGAGCCCGCGTTCGGATCATGGCCAGCGCTGTCGGCGACCTGGATCTCATACCGACCCTGTAGGTAGACGCCCGAGTTGCCACCCTCGGGGACCCGGAACTCGATGTGTAGCTCGTGATCGGAGAGCGGCACATCGCTGATGAGATCGATGGAGGGCGGGGTATTGGTCAGGATCCCGTCTTCCACCGTCCAGCCATGCTCGCCGTCATGGCGGAGATGCCAGCCATCGAGGCTCTCGCCGTCGAAGAGGGCCTCCCAGCCGTCGTCGTCAGGGGTATAGGTTCCCTCCTGAGCCATCGCGGGCAGCGCCAGAACGAACAGCATGAGGGTTGCCAAAGTCAAGCGGACAAGACGTGTCACTATGCATCGCTCCCAGTCGAATGGGTAGTGTGCCATATTAGTGACGTCTTGTTTCCGCTCCTTGCTCCGAACGACCTGCGAATCTGCGCTGACGGGATCACAGCCGGCGTCCGGCCTAGAAGACGAGCTGGCCGTCCATGGCTCCGATGATCGCCCGGCCGAACTGCGTACGGACGTCCACCGCCCCCGACATCTCCTCCGCTTCCAGTGGATCCTGGCTATCGAAGTGGAAGCTGAGGGCCGATGGGGCGGAGAGTCCCTCGAGCATGCCGCCTACCACCAAGTCCTGGTCCAGCAAGGACCCGCCGAACTCCGTCGTCCACCCGCCCCCCGAGTTGACGTAGTCATTGGCGGCCAGAGGGTCGAAGATGAGATCGCTCTGGAGCGGGCCCTGGTAGTACCCACGCACGATCCAGAGCTCGGTCGCATTATGGATGATGAATGTGCCCACGACGGGACGCCGCCCGGTAAGCTGCTCTTCGTACACGTCCAGGGTGAGACTCCCGCTCAGGGCTCCGGAGGGAAGGTCCTGCCGAAGGGTTACGGCCTCCCGGAGGCTCGTGCCGCCGTCAGTGGCTGCATCACCCGCGTTGACGAGGGGGGCGAAATTGCCGTTGAACTCGGTGAGGATGAAGGTCCGGCTCTGTACCTCGGGGGGATCCACCGGGTCGCCGTTGTCGTCCACCGGCACCAGCACGACCCGCGCCCTAACCGTCTCGCCTTTGGCCACATCGAAGGTGGCCTTCCCCGCGGCGAGGATCACCCCCGCGCCGTCCAGGGCGTAGCACAGCATCTGCCGGTCCTCGCCGACGGGCACGGGGAGCGACCTCGCGACCACCCCCGCGATGATGTCGCCTTCGGTAATGGTGGTGTCGATGGGCTCCATATCCGGTGCGTCGATGATGACCCGGAGTACCTCGGTCTCGGGCGGGATCACCCGCGCTCCAGCATCGCCCGATGTGGTCACGGGCCACACAACGCGAAGCAGCACACTGCCCATGTCCCTCCCGACCGGGGGATCCACAGGCCCGGCTCCGCCGCAGCCGGCAAGAATGCCCACGACGACCGACAGGGCGGTGAAGCAAGCCAGCACCAGGGTTCTTGCCGAAGTCCATACCTGGGTCTTCACGGACGATGCGCCTCCTCGACGATTACGGACACGTCTCCCAGAATATCGTCCTCGCTGACCCGCAATGCCGCATCGGGCCAAGGCTGAGGGGGGGTATCGGACACCTCCACGAGCACGTTCTCGGCCACGGGCGCTGGCGCGAGAACGTCGAAGACGCCCGTTGGCGTCCACACGGTGATTGCTACCTTCTCCTCGGGTCGTCTGGGCAATGCCCATGCCCCAGTCGAGTCCGTTGCCGTGCTGGCAATGGGCGCGCCGCCCAACCGGGTCTCGACCCGGGCGCCGGCCAGGGGCTGGATTTCTCGGGCCGCGCCCTCGATACTCGCCGCGTTCGGCGCCAGCCAGACGGCCACCGGAACCGACTTGGGGATGCCGTCGGGGCCCATCTGTTGCTCGAACTCCAGGCCCACGAAGCCCGTCAGCCCCGTCTCGATGGGCGTGGACGAGCTGGACCCCACACAGGCGGGCAGGCCCACGGCCAGCAACCCAACGCTCAGGAGGATCAGGGTATGCGCCACGACCAGGCCCGCCCGTCGACGGCCCCGCCTATGCTCGCTGTATAATGTACCTAGTGTCCACACGTACATTGGACGCTCGCG
>WJIW01000332.1 GCA_014730065.1 Armatimonadia bacterium
GGCCAGTACATCAACGCCAGCACCGCGCCCCCGAGGGCCAGGTTGGCCCCCAGCCACGTGTTGACCCAGCGGCGGCGCGAGGCCACTCGCCCCTCTCGGTCGCCGGTCCAGTACCCGGCATGCCAGATCATGGCGGCACACCAGGCCAAGGGAAGCCCGACCCCCGGAGTCCAGCCCGGCGGCCACCAGCGGGCGAAGGTGCCGGGGATCAGCCGCATCCCTAGCAGGGGCACGGAGGCGTGGGTCATGAAGAACCCCGCCCCCACGAGTAGGGCCAGGCCCACCGCCCACACCCCTACCGTCCTTCGCCGGGAGTTCAGGAGCACGGTGAGAGCCAGCCACAGCAGGAGCACGCCGGAGAAGAGCGACAGTCCCAGCAGGGCCTCCTCGATGATCAGCGCCCGGTCCATGGCGCCTCCCACTCCGTCGCCTCGCCCCGCCCGTCGGTGGCCAGGAGCGTGCCCTCCTCGTCCCAGGAGAGCATCCGGCCCGTGGCCACGATAATGGCTGCCCGGGTACGGGCCACCTTCTCATCGGTGGTGGTATCGGCCAGGCCCCAAGCGGCGTAGATCTGGCCATTGATGCGGCTGATGGTCCGCTTGTCCCGGAAACCCATACTGGCGGCGATCTGCTCGTTGGTCATCCCCCGGGCCAGCATCAGCGCAACGTCGCGCTCCGTCGGCTCCAGCAGGGCCATCGGCGACTGCTCATCCAGGGTCCGAACCTCGTGCACCCGCTCCTCGATCTCGGGATCCACGAAGCTCCTACCTGCGATGGCATCGTGTAGGAGCGGCAGCACCATGGCGGGCAGCAGGTAGTTGGACTTGCGGACATAGGCGTAGTGGCTGAGGATCCCCGACTCCCGGAACCGCCGGTAGTAGTCGTCATCGTCCTGGATCGAGTAGAACACGATGGGCAGCCGAGGCAGCTCGCGCCGAACGGCGATGGCGGCATCGATCCCCGTCATCTCTCCCTCGAGCTGCACATCCATGAGGATCGCGTCGGGGCTGTGGTCGAGACACAGTGGCAGCACGTCCTCGCCCCGGTCCAAGGCTCCGACCACTTCCACGTCGCCCACGGCCTGTAGCCCCGAAGCCATGGCCTCGCATAGCCGGGGATTGTCCTCCACGATCAGCAGCCGCATGGCCATCGCTCCTCTCCCGCCCTCTCGCCGGAAGCATACCGGGTGGGCAGCGATTCCGGGCAAGCACCCGGGTGCTCTCTCCGGCGAATCCGAGGACACGGCCGGCGGATCGGGTGTAATGTAGTCCGTGTGGCCACCCACAGGAAAGACACTACGTGTGAGGATCAGACCGGTCCCCCCGGTCCCTTTGGTCTCCAATTCGGAAGGATGCGGTAACACATGCCTCGTCGGCGTGCGGGCGGATTCACGCTCATTGAGTTGCTTGTCGTCATTGCGATCATCGCCATCCTGGCGGCGATCCTGTTCCCTGTGTTCGCCAAAGCGAGGGAGCGGGCCCGCCAGACGGCGTGCCTCTCCAACATGCGGCAGCTCGGGATGAGTATGTTCATGTACATCGAGGACACCAAGGGCGCGGCTCCGCCGGTCTTCAGCGGGTGGGTCGTCAACCAGTACGGGCAGCAAGGCTCCATGACGTGGCAGGAGTCCATGATGCCCTACGTCCGCAATGACCAGATCTTCAAGTGCTACAGCTATGGCGGTGACTTCTATGGCTACGACGTCGCCGCGCCGGCACAGGTGGTCGGAGCGGGAACAGCCCCGCTGCTCCCGGCCCAGTGGTCGTACATCGCCCCGTGCGGGATCGGCCTCAACTGGTATCCGGCAGTGAACTACACCCCCGCATCGGGCGGGGTGCCCGCATCTCTGACCATAGCCAGCGCACGGGGCTCGCGCACGGGCTCGTCGACCAGCATCGTGATGATGGACACCAACGCGGCGCCCTTCGCGGGGCCGAACGCCCTGATGGGGATCGATTTCCCCACCTGGCAGGCCAACAGCCGGGACCGAGGCTGGTTCTACGGCTCCGAGCGCCATAACGAGGTCGGCAATGTGCTGTACCTGGACGGCCACGCCAAGTCGGCCAAGGTCTCTCAGCTAAGCCTGGCACAGTTCGAGTGGTAGGCGTCCCCGAAGCGGGATGAGGCCCCGCCCATCTCGCCGGTTCCGTTGTATCATTGTAGATGCCCGATCCCGGAATGGGGTCGGGCATCTCTTCATTGGAGGCCAGCAGCCATGCCCGAGCGCACCGTACATATCCCCAGCATCACCTGCGATCACTGCACTCGAACCATCAAGCTGGAGTTGGAGGAGCTGGACGGGGTCACCACCGTGGAGGCCGACGCCGAGACCAAGAAGGCCACCATCGTGTGGGGCGATCCCGCCGACTGGAAGACCATCGAGCAGACCCTGGAGGAGATTGGGTTTGCCCCGGAATAGCGCGCCCCAGGCGGCCGAGGATGGATACGAGCGCATCGAGCTGCCCATCCTGGGCATGACCTGCGCCAATTGCGTCAGCGCTGTGGAGAGGACGCTGCGCAAGCGGGTCGATGGCGTGAAAGACCCTAGCGTCAACCTGGCCACCGAGTCCGCCAGCTTTCTGTACCAGCCCGAAGAGGTGAGCCTGGACGACGTGGCCGCCGCCATCGAGCGCGCAGGCTACCGAGCCGTCCTCCCCAGCGAGGATGACGCCTCCGGTGATGCCGAAGCCGAGGCCCGGGCCGCGGAGACCCGGAGCCAGCGCCGGGCCTTCTGGGTCGGCGTCGCCTTCACCCTTCCCGTCATGGTCATCAGCATGGGCCGGGACTTCGACCTCATCGGCGAGTGGGCCCATCAGCCCTGGGTGAACTGGCTCCTCTTCGCCCTCGCCACACCCGTGCAGTTCTACACCGGCTGGGCCTTCTACGACGGAGCCTACAAGGCCCTGCGGAATCTCCGCGCTAACATGGACGTTCTGGTCGCCCTGGGGTCGAGCGTCGCCTACTTCTTCTCCGTGACCGTCATACTCGTTCCCGCCCTTGAGCAGCATGTGTACTTCGAGACCTCGGCAGCGATCATCACCCTCATTAGGCTGGGCAAGCTGCTGGAGTCGGGAGCCAAGGGCCGGGTGTCCGAAGCCCTGGAGGCCCTCATGGACATGGCCCCCTCCGAGGCGAGGGTCGTCACCGAGGCCGGCGAGGAGGTCGTCGTCCCCGCCGAACAGGTCAAGGAGGGCGATACGGTCATCGTCCTGCCGGGCGAGCGCATCGCCGTGGATGGAGAGGTCCTCGGCGGGTCATCGGCCGTGGATGAGAGCATGCTCACGGGCGAGTCTCTGCCTGTGGACAAGGCCGAGGGCGATGAGGTCTTCGGGGGTACCCTCAACGGCCAGGGCCGACTCAAGATCCGCGCCACGGGCGTGGGTGGTGACACGGCACTCTCGGGGATCGTGCGCCTGGTCCGTGAGGCCCAGGCGAGCAAGGCGCCCATTCAGCGGATGGCCGATGCCGTGTCCGCGGTGTTCGTACCGGTCATCATCGGCATCGCGGTGCTGACCTTCCTGATCTGGCTCGCGGCGACGGGCGATGGCACCCATGCCATGGTACGTATGGTCGCCGTGCTGGTCATCGCCTGCCCCTGCGCGCTGGGCCTCGCCACCCCCACCGCCATTATGGTCGGTACGACCCGGGGCGCCGAGAACGGCATCCTGTTCCGGGATGCCACCGCCCTCGAGCGCGCCCACAGCATCAGCCATCTGCTGATCGATAAGACCGGCACCGTGACACGAGGCGAGCCCGTACTGACCGATGTCTGGATCGCCGATGGGCGCGAAGAGCACGAGGCACTGCGGCTGGCCGCCGCCGTCGAGCGCGGGTCGGAGCATCCCATCGCGAGAGCTGTGGTCGCGGGCGTGGAGGAGCGGGGCATCGAGCTACCGGAGTCCGCCGACACCCGGTCGGAGACGGGCAAGGGGGCATGGGCCGAGGTGGATGGCCAGGAGATCCGGGTGGGCAAGCTCGAGTGGGCCGCGCCCGAGGCTTCGGACCGCGCCCGCCAGCGGGCCCGAGAGCTGGCGAGGGAGGGCAAGACGGTCATGCTGGTGTCCGTCGATGGCCAGGTGGCCGCGGTCCTGGCCGTCGGCGATAAGCCGCGCGACTCCGCCGAGCAGGCTCTGTCCGACCTCGGCGACCTGGGCGTGAAGACGGTCATGATCACCGGTGACAACGACCTGGCCGCCCAGGCCATCGCCGACCGGGTCGGCATCGACGACGTGGCCGCAGACCTGCTCCCCGGCGACAAAGTGGACGCCGTTCGCAAGTACCAGGATGATCGGGAGTGTATCGCCTTCGTGGGTGACGGCATCAACGACGCCCCGGCCCTGGCGGCCGCCGATGTGGGTATCGCCGTGGGCTCGGGCACCCATGTGGCCATGGAATCGGCCGACGTCACCCTGGTCTCCAGCGACCTGCACGCCCTGGCGAGGGCCATCCGCCTGTCCCGGGCCACCATGGGCACCATCCGAACCAACCTGTTCTGGGCCTTCTTCTACAATGTCGCCCTGGTCCCCGTGGCTGCGGGCGCCCTATACC
>WJIW01000333.1 GCA_014730065.1 Armatimonadia bacterium
AGATGGCTCGGGCCGCGTCATCGCGTCCAGCGACACCGACATCTACAAGTCCGTTGGATTCAGCTGGTCACCGGACTCGAGCAAGTTGGCGTACGGGCGCCACTGGAGCACCTCCGATGGACGCGTCCACTTCGGCACTTACGTCTACGACCTGGCGACGACCGAGAGCACCCGGATCACCGGAGACATGGATGCCCTTGACCCGGCCTGGTCGCCGTCTGGCGAGGACATCGCCATCGTGGTCTTCGAGCGCGATACGGGCGCGAGCCGCCTCGCCCTCATCAAGCCCGACGGCTCCGACCTGCGCATCCTCACCGATGGCGACGGCATGCCCGACAACGTCTTCCGGCCCTGCTGGTCCCCCGATGGGCGGGAGATCTGCATGGAGGTCGTGCACTGGGGCCAGGTCAACCTCGCCACTATCGGCGTGGAGCCGGGCGGGCCGGGGCTGCGCATGCTCATCGATGAGGAGGACGGCTACAACCGGTCGCCGGACTGGTCGCCCGATGGTGGCAGCATCGCCTTCTACCGGTACGAGGCGGGCGTGCCCCAGGTGTTCGTGTACGATCTTGGGGCGGAGACTCTGGCCCGCATCACCGGGGAGAACATCCGGAGCATGTACGATCCCTCCTACGCGCCCGACGGGACCCTGGTCAGTCCCGCGTGGGGCAGCCGGTACTCCGACGTGAGGCTCATGGAGCCAGATCCCCTAGCCGAGCCCGAGCCCATGCCGCGTCCGGGGCCCGACTACAAGCCGCTGTACACCACAGCCGAGACCATCGGGGAGCGGTACCCCGAGGTGGACACGTCGAGCTGGGAGCGCCGCTCGTACAGCTCGTGGAACGCCATCCGGATCTTCCTGTTCCGGCCGAACATCATCAGCGATCCGTACGGAAGTCAGCCGGCCGTCCGGCTCTTCGCCCAGGACCCGCTGGAGCAGCACACCATCGCGGCGGAGCTGAGCTACTCCCGCCAGACGGGTGAGCCGGGCTACAGCATCGAGTACGTGAACTCGGAAAACCGCGGGAACTACTTCGCCCGGGCGCGCCGGCGCTTGGGGGGGCCTAAGCGGGTGGGGGTGAACCAGTCGGTCTTCGATGCCGAGCTGGCCTACGTAGCCGGGGCTCGGTGGATGCGGAACCCCATCCCGAGCACCTACACCCGCGACAACTACGGAGTCAGTCTGGTGCACCAGCGCTTCGACGTCGTGGATTCGCTGGGCGGGGCCGTCGCGCCAGACCAGTCCACCACCTACCTGGAGGCCACGTGGGAGCGCTTCAGCGCCACACCCACGAACGTGAGCTACACCATTCGCCTGACGGGGCGCGCTTCGGTCCCACAGCTCTCCCGCCGCAGCCAGTTGTACGACGCGCGGGCCGAGCTGGAGTGGAGCCGGACTTGGTCGGGCACTCGGCGGGAGCTGAGCGTGGGCCTGGATGCCCGGACGGCGTCCTTCAGCAACCGCCTGGGCGCGGGTATCAGTGGGTCGTACCTGCTTCCCAGTGTGGCCTACCGATGGCGGCTCGAGGACTATGCCTGGTCGTCGGCTTGGCCCTTCGTGTGGCTGGATATGGTTGATCTGACCGTGGGGGCGGACTACTACGTGTCCTTCGGAAACTCACTCCTCCAGAGACCGGCCGGACTCGCCCTGCGGGCCGAGCTGGCGGGACGGGGGCACATCACCCATGGCCTCCCGTACGAGCTCGCCTTGGGCGCCGAGTACCGCCCCCAGGCCGCCGCGGGCAACCGCGCCCGGGTGACCCTGACATTCACGACCGACGCCGAGAGCGTGTTCCCATTCTAGCTGCCTCGGGGCGGGCCCGTGGACTCCCTGGCGACGAGCTCGGGGCCTATTACGACTTGTCTGTCGCAGCCATTGTCGCCGCTGTCCAGGAGCAGGCGCATGGCCTCGACGGCGATCGCATCGACGGGCACCCGCACCGTGGTGAGCGACGGGACCGTCAACGCGCTCATGGGTAGGTCATCGAACCCCGCGACCGACAGCTCGCCGGGAGCGCGTATGCCGCGTTCCGCGAGGGCGCGGAGGAGGCCGATGGCCAAGGCATCATTCTGGGCGAACACGGCTGTCGCATCGGGGACCTGGCGGAGGACCGCGTCCAGGGCCTGCTCGCCGTCCTGGAGTCGCACCGGCGTGTCGATGGCGTGGGCTTCCACCTGGGCCTCCTCCATAGCGCGCAGGTACCCATGCTCGCGGCCGAGGGGCCGCGGGGGCATTCCCGCCAGGCCCAGGAAGGCGATCCGCCGGTGGCCCAGCTCGATGAGGTGGCGGGTCGCCCGGTAGCCACCGTCCTCCTCATCCACCGTGGCCAGGGGCAGCCCTCGCTCGGGGAGGCACCCCACCGCTGCCATGGGTGGCGGGTCGCCCGGAAGCGCTTCGCGGCAGAGGTGCGCCGTCTCAGTGTTGCTGACGATGAGGAGCCCCTGGACCTGGCGGTCGAGTAGGGACTTCTGGGCATCGATGTACGAGTCGGGATCGGTTCGCTCGGCGAGGGCGAAGAGGATCTCGAAGCCGCGCTGCCTGCCGTGAGCGATCAGGGCCTCGGCGATCCGGGTGTAGAAGGGGTTCGACAGGGTAAAGGGCATCACGAGACCCAGGGCCTTCGTGCGGCCGCCAGCCAGCGCCTGGGCCATGCGGTTCGGGCGGTAGCCCAGAGCATCGGCCGCCGCCAGCACCCGCTCGCGCGACGCATCGGTAACGGGCGCGCGCCCGCTGAACACCCTCGAGACCGTCGCGATGGATACACCTGCGGCCTCAGCCACATCGTAGATTGTGGGCACGTCTCCTGCCTCCTGTTGCACGTATCCCAGCGGCTTGGCTCCTAGGTTTCGGGCACCAGGGCCCGCTACTCCTCCTTGCCGCCCGGCGAGGATTCACGGTCTCCGGGTGCAATACAGGCCTCGGAAGGTAGGCGATACGCAGTGAACCGAGGGTTGCTCTGGCTGGTCGCGATTCCCGTGTTGGCTGGCTGGTGGACGGTTGCGGCACGCAGCCAGGAGGACGTCGAGGGGCCCTACCCTGAGGCCACGGGCGCGCTAGACACCCTGGAGTCAGCGGCCCGGGTGCCGCATAACCCCGGCTTTGAGCGGACGCCCCTGACGGTGGAGCTCTGGGTACGCCTGCGCTCCCAGAACGCGTACAACATCCTCATCGCCCATGAGGCGAAGGCCTCCAACGCCCACTGGGAGATCTTCAGCCTACCGCAGAGCGGTTACCTCACCGCCTACCTCCCGGGCTGCACACCGGATCACATCCGCAGCGAGCACCGCGTGACCGACGGCCGCTGGCATTACGTCGCCATGGTCTCCCAGGCGGATTCCGTCGCGCTGTTCGTCGACGGCGCCGAAGTGGCCCGGACGGAGGTCGCTCGGGTCGCTGAGCCCCATATCGAGCCGGGCCCACTGTTCATCGGGTCCCTGGTCTCGCGTGGGTTCTCGTGTGATGGTGAGATCGCCGAGGTACGCATCTCCCAGGCCGCGCTGGACGTCTCCGCCGTGCCCGCGGAACCAATGGTGGCCGATGAGACGACGCTTGGTCTCTGGCGGCCGGACGACTCCCAGGGCACCTTCCAGGACGTGGCGGGTGTGTCGGGGCCTGCCGAGACCGTGGAGGCCGTGCATGGAGCCGACCGCATCGATTTGTCCGAGCTGACGGCGGCCCAGACCGCGCGGATGGACCTCGCTCAGGGCGAACCCGAAGGGCCGTCCCTCGCCATTCCACCCCCCCACGTTGACCTCACCGATGTGCGGGCGCGGTACGCGGGGGCGCGAGGCGAGTTAAGCATCGAGCGCCTCCCACGGCCCGGCGACATCCGCGACGCGGTTCTCACCGACTGGGAGGAGCAGCGCTTCCGGCTGGGCCTCCGCATCGAGGGCAAGGAGCCGCTGCCGCCTCGGATCGATGAGGAGATCTACGACCGCCACTCCCTCTGTGGACCGGAGGATGGCGATCCCCTCGGGGTGGTGCTACGCCGGACGAATGCCCTGCTGCGGAACCTCGCCATGCGTGGTGTGGACGCGGAGCTTGTGGACGCCTGGCGAGCCTTTGAGGCCGCTGCCCAGGCCGTGGAGGTAGGGGAAGACGAGCGCCATGGACTCTACTACGCCGCCTGCGCACTGCGCCGCGAGATCATCTTCCAGAACCCCTTACTCGACTTCGACAAGCTGCTGTTCGTCGCACGGGGAGTGTACCTGGGCAGCCGAGTGACGGGTACTACGAGCACTCGAGACGTGTACGGCCAGCACTTCGCGACCCAGTA
>WJIW01000334.1 GCA_014730065.1 Armatimonadia bacterium
CCTTACTATGAGCCCAAGGCCCAAGTCGCAGTGGACGTCGTGCTCGAGCTCGGCGACGATGACCGGATCATCGCCGAGTGGATCGAGTACGGCGTATCCCGGTATTCCGATGCTACGGAGCTGGCTCTTGGGCCCGTGAGCCTGGACGGCGACGTGGGGCAGCTACTGACGGGCGATGAGGTGACGGTGGAGGCCGAGGTGCTTCGAGGATTCGTCGACTACGCCACCGTCCGCCTCGGACCTACGGTGCGGTGGGCCGACGGTCCCTCGGCGAGCCTGCGAGCGCCCGACCGCGAGGGCCGCTACGTGGCCGAGGTCGTCGTTGAGAGCTACCCGATGGCTTGGCCCCATGACCAGGACGGTGACTACGACGGCGACGACATGGCCTCCCCGCCCCACTACGGAGCCTCGGGGGTCTCGGTCATCTCCGCTACGGCTGTGACTGTGCGGTAGCCGTGCCCACACGCGGCTCGTCCTCCGTTCGTGGCCGGCACACTCAGGCGCCGCCACAGGTCGGCTCAGTCGCTTGCCACGGCGGAGCCCCGGAGACGAGCCGCGCGGATGCCTACCGCAGCGCCGCGCGGGCGCGGTACCGGACGGGCTCGGGCGAGCCCTGGACCAGGAACACGCATCCGAAGCCGCCGTCATCGGTGACGAATACCTGGTAGCCATCGCCGCCCAGCTCCTCGTGGACGACCCGCTCCCAGTCGCCATCTTCGGTGAGCCGCTCCAGCCGGGGACGGGTGTACGAGGTGAGCCCCTCGACGATCACCGGCAAGGCGTCGGTGCCGCCGGCCATGATGAAGTCCACGGCGCCACGCTCATCGGCGCGCAGCCGGGTCGGGAAGTCGCTCAGCGCCTGGCCACGCTCCACACTTACCACCCGAGGCGCATCCATGCCGAAGGGGACACGGTCGCCCATGGGGGTCTCGTGGGTGGCCGTCTCGTCGCCATAGGGCATGATGTAGAAGTCGGCCTCGACCCAGTCGCCCCGCTGGAGTGTGGCGGCGTCACCGTCGAGGGTGAGGGCGAGCTGCGTGTTGCCATCGGGATGGCGCTCGATCACCACCGCCGGACCATATTGCCTTCCATCGATGCTCGTACGGACATCCTCGACCACGAAGGCGTTGGCGCCCTTGGCATCGCCCCACAGAGTAGCCCACGGGTACTCTCCCAGAAGCGGCGCGCCCGCGACCAGTAGCCCCGAGCCATCGAGGGGCAGCAGCTCCGTGGGAGTCTCGGCGCCGTAGCCCCCTTGGGTGTACCGGAGGTTCTGGATGCGAGTCGTGATGTCAAGCATCCGCAGATCGGTTCGCAGGCTGTCGATCTCGATGGGGCCATCGGTGACATCGACGCGGATACGGATGAAGTTCCTTAGCTCATCGAGCTGGGGCAGCTCGAAAGTCTCCAGATGCCAGCGCAGGGGGCCCGTGTGGTTGCGCATCCCGATGTGCATCCAGTTGGGGCCGGTGCTGAGGAACTCGGTGGCATCGTACTCGCTGTAGGTCCACGCGCCGCCCGAGCGGTACATCACGAACCGATGTCCCGCCACATTGTCGTGCTGGGGCTGACTCTTCCACATCTCCTGGCTCATGGCCCGGAGGTCGGCGATCTGCACCCCCGGCGGGCCACCGAACTTGAAGGGGACATAGCACGTGGTCTCGGTGACGCCGGTGGAGCTGTGGTAGTAGTCCATCCATGCTCCAAGGGATGAGAACTGCTTCAGCGCGTGGTTGCCCCAGTTCTGGTAGAGGTGATGACTCGTCAGCTCGTGGGACTCGCCCGGCTCCAGGTACAGCGGGTAGAAGGTCTCGCTGAACGGGGTGTCGCCGGGGTTGTAGAACGGCTCCTCGTGCTCGCCTCCGAAGTTCTTGGAGATCTGGGCGAGGAGGGGTAGCACGTCGCCGCGGGAGTCCAGCAGCACCCCGCATTCGACCAGGCCGGGGAACTCGCGGGTCTCGTGGCATACGTAGACCTTCACGGGCGCGTCGCCGGCGGCGATTCGGAAACGGGCCGTCTCGTAGTCGTTCGGCGCCTCGTAGTAGTGGTAGCTGAAGTTGCCGCGATTATCGGTGGTCAACATGTACGACCCCCGAACCGGATCGTACCGAGCATCCACCCCTTCGAGTAGCTCGATGGCGCCCGATCCCAGGGCATCGAGAACGGGCACCGGGAGGTCCCCGCCATCTTGGAAGGTCATGGCCCACCCTATGGCGGGCCGGTCGGGTAGCGGCTGGTCCGCCCGGGCGCCCACCACATCGGCCCAGCCCAGGCCGGCGTCGGACCCGCCCAGCGTGGCCGTGATCGGCAGCTCGTCGTGAGCCAGGTCCACCTCCAGCCGGCCGTCGGGCACATCGCCGGTGGCATGGAGCACGGCCTTCAGGTGGAGCTTCTCGGGATAACAATGGAGCGCGATCTCGCCTCGGGCGGGGAGCACCGCGCCCTGTTCGGTGATGAGGTTGAGGTCCAGCCAGCGGACGTCGCAGCAGTAGGGGCCTCGGCGGTACAGGTTGATCCGGCTGCCCGCCTCGCCCGCGGTCAGAAGGTAGACCTGCCCATCGGCACCGACGTACCGCACGGGAAAGCCCACCTCGCGCGTGTCGCCGACTATGCGGCTAAGCTGGGCCGAGTCCGGCCTTAGATCCAGGTTGACCCGGTACCGCTCGGCCGTCACCACAGCCGACTCGCGTTGATCGTCGCCGTAGGCGACCTCCAGCGCGGGTCTCTGGCTGTAGACCTGGTGCTCGAAGTCGCGGCTCCAGTCGGCGCCGGCCTGGAGGATCGACAAGAGGATCACACCCCACACGGCAACTCACGTCCCTACTATGGAGTGGCGTGGGGTTCGGCGGGACCGCCGGCCCGACCTGCGGACAGCGGTCTTGGGGCTGGGAAGGTGTCCCACGCCAACACGCGAACATCCGTGTGGCCCTTCGGGGCACTGACGAATCAGGGGGCAACTGAATGGAAGCGAGACTCGCCCAGCGCGAAGCGTTCCAGGTTATCGGTGTGCAGATCCAGGGGGACCCCATGACCGTCGATTACCAGGACCTCTGGCAGAACCAGTTCATGGCGCGGATGGCGGAGATCGGACCCCTCAGCCAGGGCGACGAGTGCTATGGCGCTTACTTCAGTACCGACCGGGAGGGCGTCGAGGACATCCTGGCCGGAAAGGCGGCCCGACCAGGCATCGAGCCTCCCGAAGGATTGGCGCTCCGGGACGTGCCCGCGGCCACCTACGCGTGCTTCGACGCCACGATCCCCGAGCTCGGGGCGACGTGGCAGGCGATCTTCTCGGAGTGGCTGCCTTCGTCGGGATACCGGGTCGATGGGGACGCGGCGGCCCTTGAGGTCTTCCCGCCCCACGAGTCCGATGACCCGAGCCAGATGAAGGTGACGGTCATGCTGCCGGTGAGCAGGCGCGTGGACTAGCGGAGTTGCTCGCCCATCAACTGGGGTGGGATCGGCCGGCCCTGTAGGTCGGGGAGCCGCGTCCGACGGCGAAGCCAGCTTCTACGGTCGCCTGGCCTTGCACCTCGTCTTCTCTGTACCCGGCTCGTGTCGATGGTCCGGTTGCCGCTCCACCCACGGGTGTAAGACGAGCGCGTGGGTGGCTATCCGACGAAGCATGATGGCACGGGACCTGAGCAAGGACGACGGGGAGCTGTGGGGAACGGACCCTCGGCGGAGTCCACTACGGGCGCGCAACGGGCCCATATCGGCAGGGCCGTTAGGAGGCGGGAGTCCGTGGATCGACGGAGGTTTCTGGGTGAAGCGGGGGCC
>WJIW01000335.1 GCA_014730065.1 Armatimonadia bacterium
CGCTCCACCTGGTAGAAAGGCGTCTGGGCGCCGTTGCGCGGCCCCACGCCCCGCACGTCGATGCTAGGCGTCCCCTCCAGGTCTCGTGTCTGCCCGTGGACCCTGGTGTTCAGGCCCGGAGTGTCAGTGCCGGGCTGGCTGGCGCCCGCTTCGTAGTCGCGAGATACCGCACCCTCGCCGCTCTCGTTGTCGCCGGGGTATGGACCGTCGAACCCCTCTACGCCTTCGTCGGTGCTTGAGCCGGTGATGCGTCGCCGGCCGCCGGCCCCCTCCTGCTGTCCCTCGCCGCCCTGGGCCGCGCCCTGCTGCTGCCCCTGGCCCTGAGTCTGTCCCTGTCCCTGACCTTGTTGTCCCTGCTGTCCCTGCTGTCCCTGTTGTTGCGACCCGACCGAGCCGCTGGAGCCACTGCTTCAAGTGCCCCCCTCGCAGTCACTCTGGGACATCTCCTCTTCGGCGAACTCCATCTCCCTCGCGAGCGACTCGAGCTGCTGCATCTCGCTCAGGCTCTGGGTGGCCGAGTTCTGCTGCATCTCCTCGGACGCTTGCTGGAGGTCCTCGCTCGCCTGCTGCGTGTCGCCCTGCTGGAGCGACTGGCTGGCCTGCTGCATCGCCTCGCCCAGGTCCTCGGCGCTGGAGTTCTGCAAGCTCTCACCGATGCTCTGAAGGTCCTCCGCGAGCTGCTGCTGCTCCGATTCCGAAAGCTCGCCCGACTGGAGCTTGTTCTGAAGATCCTGCAGCCGCTGCTGGGCGCTCTGCATGTCGCCCGCGGCCATGTCGTCCAGGATGCGACTGGCCTCACCCGTATTCAGCTTCTTGTCCCGGGCATTCGCCAGGGCCTCCTGGAGGCTGCCGACCTCGCTGGACTCGGCCAGCTCCCGATGCATGGCCTTGATCTCGTCGGTTAGCTCGGCGGCCTCCTTCATGGCCTCACGCTTGCCGAGCTTGCCCCGAGCCAGGTCCTTGCCAAGGGACTCGATACGGCCGGCGAAACGCTCCGTGCGCTCCAGGTTGGCCTCCTTGGCCTTCTTCTCGATCTCTCGGGCCAGGTCTTCCAGCTCCTTGCCCTCCTGCTTGAGGGCCTCCCGTTCGTGCATCTCATGCTCTGTGGCGAAGAGGTTGAACTGAGGCATGAACCACAGCGCCGCCAAGATGATCCCGAAGGCCGGCACGAATAGCGACGCCCGGGGGAACAGCGGACCCGTCACCTTGCGGGGATCCAGCTCATCGCAGTGTTGGGCGGCGTCGGCGAGCAGTGCGGGAAGCATCTCGCCCCGCTGGGGCGGCTCGTTGGCGAAGACCACCGCCGACCCCAGGCGCTCCCTCAGGCCCAAGGCCTCATCGGCGGCATGGGCGGCCTGGAAGTCGGAGATGTGGCCCCACAGCCCCCACACGATGCCCACGACCGCGGAAGCGGCCAGGGGTACGAAGGAGTACCACAGCGGCCAGTAGTCCAGTCTCATCTTGAAGAGCAGCCCCGTCTTGCCGGCGGCGATGAGCAGGAGCGTGGGAATGGCGCCCACCACCAGACACACCACCAGCCGTCGCACCAGAACGCAGGCGCGCATCCGGGCGGCTATGCCCCTAAGGGCGTTTCTCAACTTGAGTTCCGGAGGCATACGTACCCCCTCTAATCTCGGCCGCCTACATGCGGCGTCCGGTAATGCCAGGCCTAGTCCAATGATACTACAGACTGGCCCGCGCCCCTCTGTGTTCCACCGACCCCACGGATCACCATGCTCTCTCACATATATAGAGACGTCTTCCGTGGCCGTGGGTTACACTCGGGGCCGGCCCGAAGAACTCCGCCGCTCAGCGCGAGTCCAATGTTCGGGGCGGGGAGTGCGGGCACGCGGGCCCGAAACGGATCGGGGAGGCATCGTCTTGAACTCATCCAGGAACACCATCATCGCCGTAGCCTGCTTCGTGGTGCTGGGGCTGGTTGTCGTCGGCGGCAGCATCTACTACTTCGCTAAGAGCACGGCCGAAGTGCCCGACGACACCGGCGCAGGCGCGTCGGCCGCGGCCGACGAGGAGAGCCTCAGCGGCGCCGACTCGGGGCCCGCCATCGTGGCCACATTCGACGGCGAGCCCATCGAGCGGGGAGAGTACGAGGCGGCGTGGGAGGAGTTCCTGGCCCGGGGCGGTGCCGACGAGTCCGACGTGCCCGTGGTCACCTACCTGGGCGCCCGGTACGACGCTCTGATGCAGCTCGTGTCCGACCGGATCATCCAGGATGGCCTGGAGCAGTTCGACATCGAGGTCACCCAGGAGGACAAGCTCGCCGCGGCCCGCACCCTGGCCGCCGACCGGATCGTGCGCCGGCACGCCACCGAGGAGGCCCTTCAGTTCGAGCTGCAGTCCCGCGGCGTCACCTTCGAGGAGTACGTCAACCAAGAGGCCGCCGCGATTCTCGAGCAGGGCGAGGAGGAGATCACCGAGCAGGTCAAGGCCGTGAAGCTGGGCCGGAAGGTGGCCGAGGACGTCAGCATCGACCCCGAGGAGCTTCCCGACTACCTGCGCTTGGTGGACATCCAGCGCATCACCCAGCTCTTCGAGCCCGTCCAGCCCGGCGCCGCCGTGGTGCCCGAGGACGAGGCCGAGGAGACCATCCGCGAGGCCTATCGGAAGCTCCAGGAGGGCGAGTCCTTCGAGAGCCTGGTGCAGGAATACAGCAACGGCGCCGAAGCGGAGAACGGCGGCCGGCTCGAGGGCCTGAGGTACGGCCTGGAGCCCACCTTCGATGAGGTCGCGTGGGCTATGGAGCCCGGCCAAGTCTCCGAGCCTTTCAAGACCGAGACCGGCTGGCACGTCATCAAGATCCTCCAGTTCCGCGAGCAGCCCATGCCCGAGGACGAGCAGGCCCGGGAAGAGCTTCGGATGGGCCTGGAGGCCGCCATCGCCGAGGAGATGACCACCGAGTGGATGGTGGACCAGCTCGAGCGCGGTGAGCTACAGATCGAGGATCCCGCCTTGGCCGGCATCGACGCCATGCGCGAAGGGCGGTTCGAGGAAGCCAAGCAGCATCTGGAGACGGCCCTGGCCGCCCGCACCGGCGTGGACCAGCTTCCCGTTATGTCATCACTGGGACAGGCCGTGTTCGAGACGGGCGACTACGAGCGCACCGAAGAGATCCATCGGGAGATGCTCGATCTGGCCCTACCGCGTCACGAGTACGTCCTTTACGTGGACTGGGCGGCCTTCAAGCTCGCCATCGATGAGCGGGAGGAGGGCCTGGAGAAGCTGCGTCTAGCCTCGGAGGTCGCCGAGACCCCCGATCAGCGTATCGAGTTGGCCCAGTACTTCGCCAGCGTGGAAGCGCGGGAGCTGGCGCTCGAAGAGCTGCGGATGGTCCGGGAGAACATCCCCGAGCCCACCGAGGACATGCCTCCCCAGGAGCGCGGCGCCGCGTACACCCAGATGATCACCCTGGCCCTCATCCACGGACGGCTGGGCTTCGAGGAGCAGGGCAAGGAGCAGCTACGGGCCCTGATCCAGGATAGCTACGATGACCAGCTCATCTATGCCGTTGCCCAGGCTGGCGCGGAGATGGGATGGCAGGACATCATCGACGCTGCCCAAGCCCGAGTGGACCAGATGGTCTCCGAGGCGGGTGCCATGCGGAACATGATCGAAGAGCAGCCACCGTCGCAGGGCGGCGACGGCGGCGAGTAGACGGGGTGCGGGCCGCCCGCACCGGGGCGGCCCCCCGTTATTCCCCTGCTGTGACCTCTGGAAGGACCCCATGAAGGAACGCGAGCTCGCCGAGATCCTCTGGAAGGAGCTGCTCCAGAGGGATGTACCTAGCGACATGGTAGAAGCCATACCCTACGGCCAGAAGGTCTCCTTGGAGGGTGATCGGGGTCAGGACTTGGGCAAGCTCACCTGCTATTGGGGCAAGAAGGGCCCTAAGATCACGACCAACGAGCTTACCGACCTGGCGGAGCCGATCCGCGACCGGATCGATGGGGCCATCGACGCGGCGCTCCAGAAGGCTCAGGGCAGTCTGGACCTGAGCAAGCCCCTTGCCGTGCCCGAGGGCAAGGCGAAGAAGGGCGTGCATATCTGGGTCGACGGCTCCTTCGTCAAGAAGGGCGCGCGGTCATCGGTCGGCTGGGGCTTGGCGGTGATGCGAGACGGGCAGGAGATCCACCGGGACGCGGGCACCGAGGTCGAGGATGGCTTCGAGGCCCAGTGGAACGTGGCCGGGGAGATCACCGCCGTCCTCAAGGCCCTGGAGTGGTGCCGATCCGAGGGGATCAGGGAAGTGACCATTCACTACGACTACGAGGGACTGGCCAAGTGGCCCACAGGCCGGTGGCGCGCCAAGAACCCCCACACCCAATCATACGCCCGCACGGTGCGCACTAGCGGCATCGACATAACCTGGAACAAGGTCCGGGCCCACTCGGGCGAGCCCGGTAACGAGCTGGCCGATGGCCTGGCGCGCAAGGCTGCCGAAGCGGCGTTGAAGGCCTGAGGCGGTCAGCCGAGGGCTCGGGCCGCCACAAGTATCAGTGGCGACAGGATGATGGCGAAGCCGTTGGTGAGCAGCCAAATGGTGTTCGCCATGTTCCGGTTCAGGTTGAACAGGTTCGCCAGGATCAGGGAGAAGATGGCCGCGGGCATGCACGACTGGATGAACACCACCTGCTGGTAGAGCACGTCCTCGGGCCCGAACCGGCCCCATAGCCACACGAACCCCAGGCCCACGATGGGCGAGTATACGAACTTGATGAGACCTACGCCCGCAGCGTGGCGGGTGTACTCGGCCACCTTGCTGAAGTCCAGGGTCATCCCGATGGCGACCAGGTAGACGAAGGTGGTGATGGGCACCGAGAACTCCGGCACGGGGTTCAGGAACGCCGGCCGCTCCGGCGCCCAGAAGCTCAGGGCGAGGCCGACGAACACCGATAGCACCGGGTTGCGGCTCGCCGGGTCCTTCATGGTATCCACCATGTACCTAAGGGCGCTCAGGTCCTCGCCTTCGGACCCGTACCGCCGGGCGATGATGAAGCCCAGGGTGAAGAACGTGGGGTAGAAGTACAGGGCGAACAGCGCCGCCGCGGCGAACCCCGCCTCGCCCGCGAGCACGAAGCACAGGAAGGTCCCGAAGGTGGGCCCGAGATTCGAGAACAGTGATGTGGTCACCAGAACGCCGGCCCGCTTCGGCGGCGGCTTCCGCCACTTTACCCAGACGTACGCGGGCACCACGGCCAGCAGGGCGATGGACAGGCCCGTCAGCGGCAGGCCCGCAAGCCGCGCGTCGGCGATCTCCTGACCCCACAGCGCTAGGCACACGTTCAGGGGGTCCAACCAGACCAAGCCGACCCGGGTGAGCTTCTTGGACTGGGGGATGCACTCGCCGATCCGGAGCTTGATCACGTAGCCCACGGTGAGCCCTGCGAGCATCACGCCCAGGGGGAACACGAAGCGAGGGTCCATGTACTGGCTCAGGCCGTCGGCCAAGGTGGAGGCTTCTCTCCGGTTGCCGCTTGCGACGCCTCTGGATGCTATGCGGGCCCGAGCGGGGCGTCAAGGCGGAGGCGCCCGAGCCGCGAGGAGGGGAGGGTGGGGCGCGCGAAAACAACGTCAGTCGTGACAGGCATCAGGAGGCCCCAGCCAATGACCACCCGTACCGCCGGCATCGACGAGCAGCGCATCGACACGCTCCGCAACCGTGCCCTCGCGGGCCCGGACACCCCCATCGGCCACCGCGCCCTGGCCCAGGTCCGGGCGGCGCTGGCCATGCCCGGGGCCCCGCTCATCCTGCGCCGAGCCCATGGCCTCGCGCGCTGCCTGGCGGAGTTCCCCCTCACCATCGACCCGGACAACCTGCTGGCCGGTCACCACCTTTTCGGTGAGCGTGCCGGGAAGGACGCGGGTTTCGATTTCCCGGAGTTCGCTCCCCACTACTTCGAGCCGCCGGCCGACGCCCTGCGCGCCGCCCTGGAGTCCAGCGACCTGACGGAACCCGAGCGCGAAGAGGTCCTCGGCTGCGTGGGCCGATCCCACTTGTTCATCGGCGAGCCCGTATACCCACCGGTGCCCGAGGAGGTGGCTCTCACCCACGAGGCATGCGTCATCATCGGCGGCGGCAGCACGGTGAACCACAGCGTTCGCGACTACGCCAAGGTCCTCTCCCGGGGCTTTGAGGGCATCGCCGAGGAGGCGGACGAGCGGCTCGCCGAGTGGCCTATGGC
>WJIW01000336.1 GCA_014730065.1 Armatimonadia bacterium
GCGCATCGCCGGTGTCCTCAAGCGGCTCCCGCCTCCTCTTCCTTACGGGCACCTGGATGCGGCCGTGGAATCGGCCCAGCGCCACGGCCTGAAGGTGCTGCTGCTACATGCCGTGCCCGGCTTCCTGCGCAATGGGGAGCATCGGCGCCTCATGGGCCGGGCCGACGCGGTCGTCAGCGCCCTAGCGGAGCAGATTCCCCTGGGCACGCCGGCCTTCTACCGGCGCGTAGCCGAAGTAGCTCGGCTGAGGCCCGAGGAGATCGCCGTCATCGGGCCCGATCCCCACGCCCATGCCATCGCTCCGCGCAAGGCAGGGCTCCAGTCCGTACTAGTGTTCGACGAGAGCGAGAGCAAGGCTCCCCGGGCGGGGCAGATGCTGACCGTCCAGACCTTCGACTCCGCCGTCCCCGCGCTGCTGGCCCGATACGAGAGAGGATAGACAATGGCCCGTCCCACGAACCTGCTTTTCATCTTCGCCGACCAGATGCGCGCCCAGGCCCTTGGCTGCTCGGGTAACTCCGCCGTCAGCACTCCGTACCTGGATGGTCTGGCCTCCGAGGGCGTGCGGGCCACCAACGCCGTCTCCTCTTTCCCGGTGTGCTGCCCGTACCGGGCCTCGCTCCTGACGGGCAACCACGTGTTCCGCAACGGCATGTACTTCAATGACATCCTGCTACCCGAGCATAACCACTGCGTGGGGAGCATGTACTCCGATGCCGGCTACGCCACAGGCTATGTGGGCAAATGGCATCTCGATGGCCCCAACCGCTGGGGCTACACACCACCCGGCTGGCGGCGGCGCGGATTCGACGACTACTGGGCGGTCTGCAACTGCGACCACAGCTACTTCAACGCCTTCTACTACACCGAGTCCCCCGATCCCATCGAGATCGATGGCTACGAGCCAGACCACCAGACCGACCTTGCCATGGAGTTCGTGCGCGACCGCCGGGACGATCCCTTCTGCCTGTTCCTGTCCTACGGCACGCCCCACAACCCTCTGGTCTCGCCCGATGAGTGGGCCCAGCGGTACGACCCCCTGGAGGTCCCCCTCAGGCCCAACGTGGAGGGCGATCACCGAGCGGACATCGCCGCGTACTATTCCATGATCTCGAACCTGGACTGGAACGTGGGGCGGCTGGTGGATCTCCTGCGAGAGCTGGAGATCCTGGACGACACCCTCGTGGTCTTTACCTCCGACCACGGGGACATGCTGGGCTCCCAGAACCAGGAGCGGAAGCAGCGGCCCTGGGAGGAGTCCATCATGGTGCCCTTCATCGCACGGGGGCCGGGGCTGCCCGCGAGCACCGAGACCGACGTGCTTCTAACCACCGTGGACGTTCTGCCGACCGTCCTGGCCCTCACCGGTACCCCCGGTCCCGACGACATGGACGGCATCGACCTGTCGGCCCGGCTTCGCGGCGAGGACGGGCCCGATCCTGAGTCCGCTTACATCATGGACGTGTGCGCCGCCGGAGAGGCGATGCGGTACGACCTCCCCGAGTGGCGCGGGGTGCGGACCAAGACGCACACCTACACCTGCACCCGCGACGGCGGCTGGCTGCTCTACGACAACGCCCGCGACCCCTACCAGCGACATAACCTCATCGATGATCCCTCGGCCCGGGGCGTTCGCGCCGAGCTGGAGGCCATGGTCGAGGGTCATCGCGAGGCTTTGGGCGACGAGTTCCGCGAAGCCGAGCACTACCTGGAGATCGCCAAGCGCGCGGGCCCCGAGGCCTGTCCCGAAACCCTGGGGGGCGTGACACGGGATGACCTGGAGAAGGGCGTCGCCAACGAGTGAGCGGGCGGTCAAGGCATGGCAAGGGCTCGCGACGAAGACCCCCGCCAATCCACAGCGCCCCGCGGGCGCGATAGAGGTGAGCGAGCTTGCATGAGGACATTCGCATCGGGACCTTGGTCAACGGCGGCCCAGGCACGGTTAGCTACCTGAAGCAGATTCTGCCCCATGGGTTCGAGAGCTTCTCGATCACATTCTGGCAGACCCTGGGCGATACCGACCTGGAGCGGCTGGCGGGCGAGGTGCGCGAGACCCTGGAGGGCAGCGGCGCCGTGATCGGCTCCCTGAGCTGCTTCGGCAACCCGCTCATGGATGACGACAAGGCCGAGGAGACGCGCGAGGCGTGGCGCAAGCTGATCGACGCCGCCTCCCTGTTCGGCTGCGACCTGATCACGGGGTTCGCGGGCCGGGTGGTCGATGTGCCCATCGATCAGTCCATGGACCGCTACGCCGAAGTGTGGGGAGCGCTCCAGAAGCAGGCCGCTGATAAGGGTGTCCGGCTGGCCTTCGAGAACTGCGACATGGGCGGCACCTGGGAGCGGGGCGACTGGAATATCGCCCACAACCCCACGGCGTGGCGGATGATGTTCGATAGGATCCCCTCGGAGAACCTGGGCCTTCAGTGGGAGCCTTGCCACCAGATGGTCAGCCTCATCGACCCCATGCCCCAGCTACGCCAATGGGTCGGGAAGATCTTCAACGTCCACGGCAAGGACGCCACCGTGCTGTGGGACGTGGTCCGGGAGCACGGATGCCATGGACCCCATCCCTTCGCTTTCCACCGCACCCCGGGCTTCGGCGACTGCAACTGGACGGACATCATCTCCGAGCTTCGGCGGGGCGGGTTCAGGGGCTCCATCGACATCGAGGGCTGGCACGATCCCGTTTACCGGGATGACCTGGAGATGACCGGTCAGGTCCATGGCCTGAACTACCTTAAGTCCTGCCGCGGCGGGCCTTTCGTGGAGAACCCGAAGTAGACAGGCGCGCCCGCTCCCCGTCGCTGCGGCCGGGGGCGGGCGAGCTACTTCGCCGATACCTCCAGCCCCTCGCCATCGAGAATCACGTTGACGCTGGCGGACATGTTCGCCGGATCCCGGACCCACTCCAAGTAGCTAGCCAGGGCTTCGGCGGAGTTGACGCTGTTATGGGCCAGCACCACGCCGCCACTGGGCATCTTGTGGTACGCCTCCTGCAGGATGTCGTAGTAGATCCCCTTGCCCCGGTGGTCGGTGCCGTCGGCGTCCAGGTAGAGAAGGTGGATCTCGTCGCCGAAGTCGCGGACCACATCCACGGCATCGGCGGCCACCACCCGCGCCACACCCGTTGGGTCGAGACGCCGGACATTCCGCTCGGCCCGCTCGGCCTCGTCGGGGTCGATCTCAACCCCAATGAGATGGTGGGCTTCGTAGCACGCCCCGGGCCCGACGGCCGCTCCCGCATTGGAGATGAAGGTGTTCCCGCAGAAGACCCCCGCGGCGATCATGTGCCTGGGCTGGATGATGGCGTTGATGGCGTAGATCAGCCGTTGCTGACGGGGCGAGATGGCCGTCCAGGGGATCTCGAAGCTCTCGGCGACGGCGGAGCGGTGGGCCAGCATCTTGTCCTTGGGGTAGTCGGTATGGGGCAGGATGCCGGCCTCGACCAGGTGCTTGAGGGCGGCGTCGACAATGGCCACCTCTTGGTCCAGGGGCTCCAGCTCCTTGTGGGGGCTCCCGTAGTCCATCTTGTACTCTTGCCAGTCATCGGCGCGGAACTCTCTCATGGGTCGGCTCCCTGGTCGCGAGGTGGTGGATGCACGCAACCGGTCTTCGTTCATCGTAACGCGAGGCCCTGCCCGAGCGTCGGTGCTACAATAGGGCGAACCTGCCCGGTCAAGCGCAGGAAGGGGTACTGCCGTTGACGACGCCGAACCAGCCCCCCAGCTCCGGTACCGAGCCCACGCCCCCGCCTCCGCCGCCGCCACCCTCCTTCGAGCCGTACCACGCGCCGCCGAAGGACGCCGGCAACACGAAGCGTACTACCTGGATCATCGTGGGCGTCGTCGGGGGCCTGGGGCTGCTACTGCTCCTGGCTTTCGGCGGCTTCATGTACTGGATGTTCAGGAGTCTGCCCGGATCGGGCTTCAGCTCAGCGGGACTGACCATCACGCCCGAATGGTCGCACGCGGGCGGATACCACGCTGTGGCGACCGATGATTCGCTAGACCGCATCTACGCCACCGAAGCCGACGACCTGGTCATCTTCGACGACTCGGGCACCGAGACGGCCCGGCACTCCCTGGCAATCGTGCCCACTCGGATCATCTTGGCGGAGTTCTCCGCGGGCGCATCGCCCACCCTCGTGGTAACCGACGGCGCCGATCTGGTGGAAGCGTACGACGATAAGGGCAATCTGCTCTGGAGCTTCACCGCCGCGGGCCAGGTGACGGACGTGGCCGCAGGAGACCTGAACACCGATGGCCAGGACGAGCTGGCCATCTCCAGCCGGGCGGGCGTCCAGGTCCTCGATGCCTTGGGCAGCGTCAGGTGGAAGGAGCTGGGCACGCCCTTCGTGGACGCCCTGTGCGCTGATCTCGACTTCGATGGCACCGTCGACGTGGTCGCCCTTAGCGACACGGGCAAGCTGCACTCCTGGGATGCCACGGGCGCGCCCCAGGTCATCCTCCCTATGCGGGATACGGATGTCCTCGTGGGCGGCAGGACATCCGGTTACGGCCCCACCACGGGCATGGGCATCGCCGCCGACTATAGCGGCGACCTGGTCTTCAAGGCCAGCGATCTGGAGATCGGAGCCAGCAGCTACCAGCGGGAGAACCGGCCCGACAAGACCCTGGCCCGCGGCAAGCTGATTAGCAGCCAGCCCAGCCCCTCGGGGCAATCCGTGGCCGTAGGACAGGAGACGGGCGATGTGTGGATCGTGCCCACGTGGTCGGGCTATCAGGCTTACCACGTCCACACCGGGGGCCGGCCCGAGGTGGAGTGGCTGGAGCGTAGCTCGGGCGAGGTGCTGCTGCTGGTGACCGACGGCGCGGGGATCCACGCGTACTTGGTGGAGTAGGCCAGCGGAATCCCCCTGTAGTCCCCCTTCGGTGAAAGGGGGACGAGTGACTCTGCGGGCTTCGCCCGCAGTCTGCCCTCACCTCGATCCTCTCCCATCGCTGCGCGACGGGAGAGGAAGCTCTGTGGAACCCCCTGTGGTCCCCCTTCGGTGGAAGGGGGACGGGTGGCGAGACCCGGGTGGCGGCGGGCCTCCGTGCCCGCCGGTCCAGATGGAAC